>JBLWQS010000073.1:0-6851 GCA_048452705.1 Acidimicrobiia bacterium | reverse complement strand
GATGATCTCCACGGAGATCTGGTCGCTGAGCGATCGGGCACGGTCTGCGAGGACCTCCGGTGACTTGTCGCCCGCCGGCCGGTTGACCAGATCCCGGGTGAGCGTGACACCACGGGCGATCGCGGTAGCGTCGGCTATCTGTGCCGTCGTGCCGTCAAGCGCTTCGAGGAGTTCGAGCCGCTCGTTCACACGCGGCTTCGGTTCGCTCCGGTATTCGTCGAAACGGTAGGCCCCGAGCAGATAGCCGAGCGTGACGGCACCGATCGCGCCCTCGACGTCGACCAGATGCAGCGTCGTCGCTGCAGAGGCGTACGGTGCCGACAGTCGCCCAACCGCACCGGCGGCTCGGCGGAGCGACTCCGCATCAACCTCTTCGCCGAGGCCGACGAACGCAACCGATCCGAATGAGAGATCCCCTCCCGGGACAACGGCCATCTGACCGGAGGCACCGGTGAACTCGCGTGACTCGAGATAGCCGGTGAGCCACGGCCCCAACTGTTCGGCCGCAGATTCGGCGCCCGGGCCCCAGGTCAATTCTGCGAACACAGGAACGATCAGCAGATCCGCTGTTGAATCGGCAGTTGCTGCGCCCGGGACGATCTCGGTCATGTTGTTTCTCCTCGTGTAGGGGTCCACTCGCGCTCGACGGCGCGAGCGAGCATGTACAAGTAGTCGGCAAGACGGTTGAGGTAGGGGACGACGAGCGATTCGGACTCGCCGGCGAGATGGCTGACCGCTCTGCGCTCGGCCCTGCGAACGACTGTGCGAGCAACGTCGAGTGCCGCCGCAACCGGTTCTCCCCCGGGGACGACGAACTCCGTCGGCATCCCGACTTCGGCATCGATCCGATCGATTCGCTTCTCAAGACGACCGATCATGGACGAGTCGACGCGACTGACACCCGGTTCGAGCAGGTCCCGACGATCAGGATCGGTCGCGAGTTCAGCCGCGACCACGAAGAGATCCCGCTGTACCTCGAGTACGGCTGCGGCCACATCAGGTTCGGCCTGAACCCTGACCACGCCCAGAGCAGAGACGGATTCGTCGACTGTCCCATACGCTTCAGGGCCACCGGAATCCTTCCGGACCCGCCCACCGTGGAACAGTCCCGTCGTCCCGTCATCACCGCGCCGGGTGTAGATCCGCATGGTCAGGAGACGCCCAGCCAGGCGGCAACACGGTCGGCGACGGCCGGGGGTGTGAACCCCCACTCTTCGGCGATGACCGATGCCGGAGCGGAGGTGCCGAAGTGGTCGATCCCGATACGGAGTCCGGTTCGGCCCGAGAAGCGTTCCCACCCGACCGTCACACCGGCCTCGATCGTTGCCGTCGGCAGGTCATTGCCCAATACCGTTGTTCGATACTCCTCGTCTTGAGCGAGGAACAGTTCAACGCTTGGCATCGAGACCACTCGAATCGAGTGCCCGCGTTCGCTGAGAATCTCTGCCGCCTGTTCCGCAAGCGGAACCTCCGATCCGGTGGCCACCAGGACGGCGTCATCGCCCTGCCTGCGGACATATCCGCCACGCGCGACCAGATCCCGATCGATGACCTCGCGCGGAACGGGCAGGCCCTGGCGACCCAGGATGAGGGCAGTGGGTCCATCGCCATGGTTGATCGCCAACTCCCAAGCGACGGTCACCTCGGTGGGATCTGCCGGACGGATCACCCGAAGGCCGGGGATCGACCGGAGAGCAGCGAGATGCTCGACCGGCTGATGCGTCGGGCCGTCTTCACCGAGGAACACCGAATCGTGAGTCCACACCCAGATCGAAGGAGTCCCCATGAGGGCACCGAGCCTCACGGCGGGCCTCATGTAATCGGAGAACGTCAGGAACGTCGCGCCGTAGCCTCGAAGACCACCGTGCAGCGTGATGCCGTTCACAATCGATCCCATGGCGTGTTCACGGATTCCGAATCGCACGTTCCGGCCGGTCCGATCGGCTGCCGTGAAGTCTCCCGACGTCTCGATCCGACTGTTGTTCGATGGTGTGAGATCCCCTGAACCGCCCATGAGGCCCGGAAGCGATCCCGCCACCTCCTGGAGCACTTCACCGGAGAGCACTCGCGTGGCAACCGCTGAGCCGGCATCGTAATGAGGCACGCCGAGATGGAGATTCGGCGCCTCGAAGAAGCCTTCCAACTGCTTCTTCCGCACCGGATCGGCAGCGTCACACCGTCGCGTCCACGCCTGCCTGGCCTCACCGCCACGCTGCATGGCGTCGCGGTAGAACCCGTACACCTCGGTGGGGATCTCGAACGGCGGAAGATCCCAGCCGAAGGCGGCACGAACCAATGCGATCTCGTCGTCTCCGAGCGGCGATCCGTGAGACGACGATGTGTCCTGCTTGTTCGGTGAGCCGAATCCGATGTGCGTGCGGCAGAGCACGAGCGAGGGGCGAGCATCGTCGTTCGCTTCCGCGATCGCGGCGGCGATCGCCTCCCGATCATGCCCATCGACGGCGATCGTATGCCAACCGTAGGAATCGAAGCGAGCGGCCACGTCCTCGGTGAACGCAAGATCGGTGGAGCCATCGATCGTTATGTGGTTGTCGTCGTAGAGGTAGGTGATCTTGCCGAGTCCAAGGTGTCCGGCGAGCGACGCCGCCTCGGCAGCGACGCCCTCCATCAAGTCACCGTCGGAGACGAACCCGTAGATCCGGTGATCAACGAGATCGGAGCCCAGAACCGAGCGAAGATGTGCCTCGGCCATCGCCATGCCGATGCCCGTGGCGAATCCCTGACCGAGCGGACCCGTGGTCATCTCGATCCCGAGTCCGGGGTCGTGCTCCGGATGCCCCGCCGTCACCGATCCGAACTGCCGGAACTCCTTAATGTCATCCATCGTAAGTGGGAAGCCGGAGAGGTGAAGCAGGGAGTAGAGCAGCATCGAACCATGGCCGTTCGACAGCACAAACCGGTCACGATCGATCCAGGTGGGATCGTCGGGATCGACGACGAGGAACCGGGACCAGAGCACGGAGGCGATGTCGGCCATGCCCATAGGCATACCGGGATGTCCCGAGTTGGCTCGCTGGATCGCGTCGATCGACAGGATGCGAAGGGCGTCGGTTGCTCGTTGTTCGACCGTGTTCGTCATCAGACCTCCTGTTGTCCTTGCAGGGTACCGCTCAGCCTATTCCACGAATCGCAACGAGCGTGACGACCGATTCAGCCGTTCGACACCGTCGTCAGTGGCAACGACTATGTCCTCGATCCTCATCCCCCATCGATCCGGGACGTAGATACCCGGCTCGATAGAGAACGCCATGCCCGAGCGAATCGGCTCGGCGTTCCCTTGAACGATGTACGGCTGTTCATGTGCATCAAGACCGATGCCATGTCCGGTTCGGTGGATGAAGAACTCACCGTATCCACCTTCGGAGATGATCGAGCGTGCGGTTGCATCGATCGCCTCAGCCGTCGTCCCGGGACGGACAGACTCGACGGCGGCCCGCTGTGCACGTTCGAGTACGGCGTAGGCCTCTTCGAATCCTTCGGGTGCCTCTCCAACGCAGTACATGCGAGTGGTGTCGGATCCATATCCCCGCACGCGGCCGCCGAAGTCGACGACCACTGCATCTCCTGTTTCGATGATCTTGTCGGAAGCTTCATGGTGTGGAGATGCACCGTTCTTCCCTGCGGCGACGATCGCGAACGAGACCGACTCATGACCCGACGCGAGCACGAGGTCGGAGACGATCCGCGACATCTCGAGTTCGGTGCGACCGCTGAACCGCACGGTTGAAAGGTGATCAGCTACGCCATCGACTGCGTGTCCTGCATCTCTCAGGGCCGCTATCTCATCCTCGTCCTTGATCGTGCGCAGCGGCGCCATCAGCGGCTCCGCGTCGACAAATCGGGAGCCGGGCAGACGGTCCTGGAAAGCGATGAGGAACGAGGCCCACATCTGATCTCCAACGGCGATCAGGCCATCGTTCGGCAAGATGGCAGCGATCCGATCGAACGGGTCGTCGGTCTCTCCCCAGGGCCGAACCTCGACGGATGTATCGACCCGCGAGGCTTCAAGCTCTGGCACAAAGAGTATGGTCTCGCCGACCGCAGGCACGACGAGCGCGGTGATCCGTTCGAGCGGCATGGCCCGGTACCCCGTCAGGTACGGGAGATCGGATCCGACGGAAACAAGTAGTGCATCGACTCCTCTCTCGCGTAGGGCGGTCTGGACGGCAACGATGCGCCTTTGGTTCATCGTGCGGCCTCGAGGGATTCACGTGCGTGATAGGACGACCGGACGAGTGGCCCCGCCTCTACGTGCGGAAGTCCGAGTCGGTCGCCTTCGGCGGTGTAGCGGATGAACTCGTCGGGTTCGACGTACCGGTCGATGGGGCGATGCCTCGCCGTGGGTCGCAAGTACTGGCCGATAGTGATGATGTCGACGCCGACGGCCCTCAGGTCGGCAAGTGCTCCGAACACTTCTTCTTCAGTCTCCCCCATTCCAACGATCAAACCGGACTTCACAGCCCCCGCCGGGTTGGTCCACTTGGCGCGAGCAAGCAGGGTGAGCGAGCGGGCATAGTTCGCCGCCGTCCTGATATCCCGTTGGAGCCTCAGGACGGTCTCGGTGTTGTGGTTCAGAACGGCCGGCTTGGATGTCATCACCGTTTCGAGGTCATCGACCGATCCCTTGAAGTCCGGGATCAACACTTCAACCTCGCAGTCGGGCATCCGCTCCCGGATGGCTGCGATGGTGTCGGCGAACACGCTTGCGCCGCCGTCCGGCAGATCATCGCGATTCACCGAAGTCAGCACAGCGTGGTGAAGCCCCATCTGTTCGACAGCTGCCGCGGCGCGCTCCGGCTCATCGAGGTCCACGGGACCGGGTTTGCCCGTGTTGACATCGCAGAACGCACACGCCCTCGTGCATGTCTCTCCGAGCAGCATCAGCGTCGACGTCCCCGAGTCCCAGCACTCGAAAATGTTGGGGCAACCGGCCGCTTCACACACGGTGTGGAGTTCCATGCCCCGCATCAGCTTCTTGAGATCCCTGAACCCGTCGGTCGAGAGGTTCGCCCGTATCCGCATCCACTCAGGTTTGCCCGGCTCCCCTGGGAGGAGCCCGCGAACGGTGACCGGTGTCTCGCCGATCCGATCGGCCGAGAACACGCCTGCGGCAACCATGGCATCGACGTCGTACGGACGGGCTCGATCGCGATTCGAGAAGGCGCCGAGTTGCACCTCGGGAGTCCCCCCGAACACTTCTGCCCCTCGCGGGATCAGCGCTTCCACGACGGATTCCATCTTGATAGTCCGACCGGCGATCTCAGATAGCGACGTCACGGGGCGGTTCGGGATCCCACATGGGATGATGTTCTCGAAGTACCCGAGATCAGGTGCCACGTTGATCGAGAATCCATGTGTCGAGACGCCGGCCGAGATCTTCACTCCGATCGCAGCGATCTTCCCCCCGTCGGTCCACACACCCGTGAAACCATCCTCGGCCCATGCCTCGATTCCAAGGTCGGCGAACGTAGCGATCAACATCGCCTCGATGCGTCTGAGGTGACCGACAGCGTCCCAGCCGTCGGACAGCGTTGGTACGGCAACGATCGGGTATCCGACGAGCTGGCCGGGGCCGTGATACGTGATGTCTCCGCCCCGGTCGGTGAATACCAGGCGGGCCCCAATGGCACCGAGGTCATCCTTCGCGACCTTCAGGTTCTCACCGTTTCCGTTGCGGCCCACCGTGTAGGTGTGCGGGTGTTCGAGAAGCAAGAGATAGTCATCACCTGAGCGGCCGGTCGCTCTCCCGTCCCAGAACGCGCGCTGAAGGTCGAGTCCCTCGTCATACGGGACGCGGCCAAGCCATCGGATCCGAAGACGCGACCCGCTTTCGGTCATCGAAGCTCCTGGTCCCAATCCCAGGTCTCGAGGTTCGTCTGGATCCGGTTGAGGAACTGCGTGGCCACCGATCCGTCGAAGGCACGGTGATCCCAGGTGAGTCCGAGATAACCGATGTGACGTACCGCGATGGTGTCGGTGCCGTCTGGCAGCGTCACCACGGTCGGACGCTTCTTGATCATGTCGGTCGACAGGATCGCGACGTTCGGCAGATTGATGATCGGCGCACTCAAGTACGAGCCGAACGGTCCCGGATTGGTGATCGTGAACGTGCTTCCTGAGATGTCATCCGGATCCAGGTCGCCGTTTCGTGACTTCTCTGCGATCTGCCGGATGCTGCGCGCGAGCCCCTTCAACGTCAGTCCGTCGGCCCCTCGCACGGTCGCTACGAGGAGTCCTTGCGTATCGAGGTCGACAGCGACACCGAGGTTGACGCCGTGGTGATACGTGACCGTTCCTGCCTCGAGATCCAGGGAGCTGTTGACAACGGGGAACGAAGAGAGCGCATCCATCATCGCCCGAGCGATGAAGGGCAGGTAGGTCAGGGAGAATCCCTCCTCGGCCTTGAACCGATCACGATGCGCTACACGGACGTGCTCGACTTGTTCGTAGTCGACCTCGATCGACGTCCAAACGTGGGCGGCCGTGCGCTTGGCATGGATCATGTGCTCGGCGATCGTGCGACGGAGGCGCGGGATCTCGACGACCTCGTCGCCACCTCCGGTTGTGAGCGTCACCTTCGTTGGAGACGCGGGCGTGCGATCCATGGTCACGGCGGTTGCGGCGGATGCCGCTACCACTGCAGGCGACACCGACTCCGCGATCGGTTCTGGTGCTGGAGCGGGCGCCGAGGGTGCTTCTTGCGGAGCCGGCTCGGCGGGAGCGGGAGCCGGTGGCGCAGGAGAAACGGCGGCTACCGGCACTGGAGTAGCAGTCGCGGGAATCCCTGGTTCCGCGGCGATGTACCTCTCAACGTCCTTCCTCGTGATGCG
>JBLWQS010000072.1:0-6901 GCA_048452705.1 Acidimicrobiia bacterium | reverse complement strand
TTCACCGAATCTTCATGACTACGTCGTCCCCGTAGTCCATCTCCTGGGGTTGAATGAAACCCATGCGGAGGTTCCTCTTGATCATCGGTGTCGTAGCGCTCGTTGCGGCGGCGTGCACGAACGGCAGCGCATCCGATGAGGCAGCGCCAACGACGGTGGCCGTTCCGTCCGGGGCATCGGCCGCCGGCACGACGCCCGCCCCAGAATTCCCCGACGGTCTCGACTGGCTGAACGTCGAGCAACCCCTCGATCTCGAGGCCCTGCAGGGCAAGGTCGTCTTGCTCGACTTCTGGACGTATGGGTGCATCAACTGCATTCACATCATCCCGGACCTCAAGCGCCTCGAGGCAGAGTTTCGCGATGACCTCGTCGTCATCGGCGTTCACTCGGCCAAGTTCGCCAACGAGGGAGAGACGGACAACATCCGCGAGGTCATCCAACGATACGATCTCCGCCATCCGGTCGTGAACGACGTGAACTTCGAGGTCTGGGACTCGTGGGGCGCTCAGGCGTGGCCAACGGTGGCTCTCATCGACCCTGCAGGAAACGCCGTCGGCGTACACGCCGGAGAGGGCGTGTACGAGGTGGTTCAGCCGGTGATCGCGAACCTCGTCGCCGAGTTCTCTGCGACCGGGGGGATTGATTCAACGCCTCTGCCCGTCCGTCTCGAGCAAGACCGATCTCCGAACACCGTTCTCTCCTACCCGGGAAAGATCCATGCAGATCCCTCGTCGGATCGGATCTTCGTCGCCGACACCGGTCACCACCAGATCATCGCTGCCACCGACGACGGCACGGTCACCGCCGTGTACGGGTCCGGCCTCGAAGGCTTCGATGACGGGACGGGCACCGATGCGTCCTTCTCCTCCCCACAGGGTCTCGTCGTCGATGGCGACACTCTCTACGTCGCAGACACCAACAACCATGCGATTCGTCTCATCAACCTCACCACAGGCGCCGTCACGACCCTCGCGGGAACCGGCGCGATGGGTTGGCCTCCGACCGCAGGCGCCCTCGACGACGTTGCCCTGAACTCGCCGTGGGCCCTCAACCTCGCCGGAGACCTCCTCTACGTTGCGAACGCGGGAACTCATCAGATATGGACCATCGACCTGACCGCCAACACCGCCGCACCTTCAGTCGGCAGCGGTGCTGAAGGAACGGCGAACGGTCCCCTCCTCGAAGCAACCCTGGCACAGCCTTCCGGCCTGACACTCGATCCCGACGGAGTGCTGTACTTCGCCGACTCGGAATCCAGTTCAATCAGAAGTGCAGAAGTCGGCGCTCCCGACGGCGTAACCGCTCTCGTTGCAGGCGGTGCGGCGAACCTGTTCGAGTTCGGGGACGAGGACGGCACGGGGACCGAGGCCAGGTTCCAACATCCGCTCGGCGTCGACTGGCACGAGGGACGCCTGCTGGTCGCTGATACGTACAACTCGAAGATCAAGTCGGTAGATCCGCTGACGAACGAGGCCGCCACTCTCTTCGGCACGGAGCAAGGGTGGAGGGATGGTCCCGACCCGCTCTTCTACGAGCCTGGTGGCCTCTCAGCCGACGACAACGTGCTCTGGGTGGCCGACACCAACAATCATGCGATTCGTCGCATCGACCTCACCACGGGGATCACATCCACGGTTGTGCTGTCCGGACTCGACTCCTTCCTGGTCGTTCCGGGCACCGAGGACTTCCGGGGGATGGTCATAACCCTCGCCACCGTCGCGTCGGGGGCCGGCAACGCAGATCTCATCCTCGATGTCGTCCTCCCCGACGGGTACAAAGTGAACGATGAGGCTTCCTCCTCGCTCGTCCTCTCCGATGACGGCGACGTTGCCTCTTTCCCGGATGGCCTCCGCATCGATCTGACCGGAACGACGTTCCCCGTGGTAGTCCCACTGGATCTTCACGAAGGGCTCGGCATGATCACTGCGGACCTCGCTCTGGTCTGGTGTCGGGAAGACGCTGAAGGTCTCTGTCTGTTCGATCAGACCCGGTTCGAGATCCCGTTGAACGTCTCGTCGTCAGGTCCGTCTGCGTCTATCCGCCTGAATCTCGAGATTGAAGCCCCTGAGTTCTAGGAGTCAGTCGTCGTTGACGACGGCTACCGACTCGGTCTTGGTGTCGCCGTCTCGGCCTTTCTCACCATTGCCACCGTTGTCCTGGGAATGGACGGCCGGACGCAGCGGAGCAGTTCTCGTGGCAGGCACGAGGTATGTCTCCTCAAGAACGATCAACTCCACGCCACCGACAACGTCCGAGATGAGGTTGTACATGACGGCACCGAGGGTGAACAGTCCGGTGAGCGACACGAACAACACGATGGAGAAGAACACCACCGCCCGGAAGTAGAGCTCACCGTTCGGTGTGAATACGAGAGAGAAGTTGGCAACGATGTCGGCGAACTTCTCGGGAATCCCACGCTGAACGGCAAGCGACCACGTGACCCACACGCCGAGGACGAACACAAGGGCCCCGATCGCGTTGAGCACGAGCGAGACCTTCAGCACCGTCCATGGATCGATCTTGCGGATGACCCGCCGCACACGCCGAACAGCCATAGAAAGAGTGTAGGAACGGGTCCCGAGTAGACCGGGGGTTTGGGAGTAGCTTCAAGATGCAAGCCCCAAGCTGCAAGAGAAGGGAGAGCCCGAGTCTTGCGACTTGTAGCTTGCAGCTTGAGGCTTCCTACTCTTCGTTCTGGGGGACGAGGGCTACCGCCGATAGGTCTGCATCGCCGTCGAGGCTGACGACCTTCACGCCGGTCGACTCCCGTCGCTGGCGGCTGATGTCGGACACGGCCTGGCGGATCACGATGCCGTCGGACGAGATCATGAAGACCTCATCTTCTGGACTCACGACCCGTGCGGCGATGAGCTTGCCGCGAACCTTGGTGAGTTTCATGGCCTTGACGCCCATGCCTCCGCGCCCCTGGCGGCGGAAGAGTTCCATCTTCGTCCGCTTGCCGTAGCCACCGCTGGTGAGCAGCAGGATCTCTCCGCCCTCTTCAGCCGTCGTCGCAGAAACGACCTCGTCACCCTCGCGAAGTCTGATACCCCTCACGCCCTGGGAGGCCCTTCCGAGCGGACGAGCATCGCTCTCGGCGAACCGGATTCCTTGCCCCTTCCTGGTGAACATGAGCAGGTCGTCATCTCCGCCGGTAGCACGGACGTCGACGACCTCGTCGCCGTCCTGGAGTTTGATCGCAACCAGGACCTGGTTTCTCGAGTCGTAGGCACTGAACTTCGACTTCTTCACCTGACCCAACTTCGTGAACATCACGAGGTACTGATGGGTCTCGTAGTCGCGAGTGTCGATCACGGCTTCGATGATCTCATCGGGATCCATCGGCAGTACCGACTGCACAAGGACACCCTTCGCGTTGCGGTCCTTGCGCGGGATCTCATGCGCCCGGATCCGGTAGACCTTGCCTCGATTGGTGAAGATCAGGAGGTACGCGTGCGCCGTCGTGTGGATCACGTGCTCGATCACGTCGTCCTCTCGGAGGGCGGCACCGCGCACGCCGCGTCCACCGCGGCCCTGTGTCCGATACGTCGCGGCGATCACGGACTTGATGTAGCCGGCCGCTGAGACCGTCACAACGAGTTCCTCGTCGGCGATCAGATCCTCGAGCGACATCTCCCCTGCGTCGGGAATGATCCGGCTCCTCCGCTTGTCTCCGAACTTATCCCGGATGACCGTGAGCTCTTCTCCGACGAGGATCCGACGCTTCTCCTCGCTGGCGAGGAGGTCCTTGAGCTCTCCGATCAGGTCCTGAAGTTGCTGGTACTCCTCACGGAGCTTGCCGGTCTCGAGCGCGGTGAGTCGACGCAGCGGCATGTCGAGGATGTGGTTCGCCTGAACTTCGCTCAACTCGAACCGCTCCATCAGCGCCGAGCGCGCTGCCGCAACGTCCTCGGATGACTTGATGATCTCGACCACTTCGTCGATGTTGTCGAGAGCGATCAGCAGACCCTCGACGATGTGGGCTCTCGCCTCGGCCTTCGCAAGTCGGAACCGGCTCCTGCGCTCGATGACCTCGAGCTGGTGAGCGATGTAGTAGTGGATCATCTCTGCCACGTTGAGGGTGCGGGGCACGCCGTCGACGAGAGCGATCTGATTGACGGAGAAGTTCTCCTCGAGCTGTGTGTGCTTGAAGAGTTGGTTGAGAATGACCTGTGGGTTGGCGTCCTTGCGAAGCTCTATGACCAGCCGGGTTCCCTCCCTATCCGATTCGTCGCGCAGGTCGGCGATCCCCGTAAGAACCTTCTTGCGAACGAGTTCCGCCGTCTTGGCCATGATGCGATCTCGCGACACCTGATAAGGGATCTCGGTGGCGATGATCGCCATGCGTCCCTTCTTCATCTCCACGATGTCGGTGACGGCACGCATCTTCACCGAGCCGCGGCCCGTTGCGAGTGCTTGCTTGACACCGTTCATACCAACGATGTAGGCCCCCGTCGGGAAGTCCGGGCCCTTGACGAACTCGGAGATGTCGCTGACCGACGCCTCTGGATGATCGAGACCGAAGAGGACGGCGTCGATGACCTCAGTGAGGTTGTGCGGAGGGATGTTGGTCGCCATGCCAACGGCGATCCCGGTCGAACCGTTCACGAGGAGGTTCGGGAACCTGGCAGGAAGAACGGACGGTTCCTCACGCTCTCCCGAGTAGTTGTCCGTCCAATCGACGGTGTCCTCGTCGATGCCCTCAAGGAGATGGGCAGCGATAGGCGCCATCCGCGCCTCCGTGTATCTCATGGCGGCCGGGGGGTCGTCGACGGTGCCGAAGTTTCCCTGGGGCTGGATCAGGGGGCTTCTCAACGAGAAGTCCTGTCCGAGGCGGACCATCGAGTCGTAGACGGCCTCCGGTGAGTGCGGATGGAACCAGCCGACGACGTCGCCGACCACACGGGCGGACTTCCTGAACGGCGTTCCCGGGCGGATCCCGGCGTCGTGCATGGCGTAGAGGATCCGCCGGTGCACCGGCTTCAAGCCGTCGCGCACGTCGGGAAGGGCGCGCGAGACGATGACCGACATCGCGTATTCCAGGAACGAATCCTGCATCTCCCGTTCGATGTCGATGGCTTTGACGCCGATGTGTTGTTCTTGTTTCGGCATTCGGTGTCCTAGAAGTCGAGGAAGCGAACGTCTTTTGCGTTCTGTTGGATGAAAGTTCGACGAGCTTCGACATCGGTGCCCATGAGGGTCGAGAACGTCTCTTCTGCCGAGAATTGATCATCGAGCCCCACCTGGAGAAGGGTTCGCCGATCTGGGTCCATGGTCGTGTCCCAGAGCTCGCCGGCGTTCATCTCGCCGAGACCCTTGAACCGTTGGATGTTCAGCTTCTTCCCCGCGAGCTGCTTCTTGATCTCGTCGAGCCCCACCTCGTCCTGGATCCAGGTCGTCTTGGAACCGACCTTCACGCTAAACAACGGTGGTTGCGCGATGTACACGAAACCCGACTCGATGAGCTGTGGCATGTGTCGGAAAAAGAACGTGAGTAGGAGCGTCCGGATGTGGGCACCGTCGACGTCGGCATCGGTGAGGATGACGACCTTGTGATACCGGGCCTTCTCGATATTGAACTCGTCACCGATACCGGTCCCGATCCCTGTGATCAGCGACTGGATCTCGTTGTTCTGGAGGACACGAGCGAGACGGTTCTTCTCGACGTTGATGATCTTGCCGCGAATCGGCAGAATTGCCTGGAACCGACTATTGCGGGCCTGTTTCGCCGACCCGCCGGCCGAGTCGCCCTCGACGATGAAGAGTTCGCTCTCTTCGGGCTTCTTCGACGAGCAATCCGAGAGCTTCCCCGGCAATCCTGCCGACTCGAGCAGGCTCTTGCGCCTGGTGAGGTCCCGGGCCTGGCGCGCTGCCATCCGTGCCCTGGCAGCCTGTGAAGACTTGTCCGCTATCCGGCGGGCATCACCCGCGTTGCGCTCCAGCCACTCAGGAATAGCCTGATTGAGGGCCTTCTGGACGAATGAACGGATCTCGGTGTTCCCGAGCTTCGTCTTCGTCTGTCCTTCGAACTGTGGCGACCTGACCTTGACTGAGATCACGGCGGTCAGTCCTTCCCGCACGTCTTCGCCCGTGAGGTTGGGGTCCTTCTCCTTGAGGAGATTCCTTTTCCTGGCGAATTCGTTGATCGATCGCGTGAGGGCGGTGCGGAATCCCTCTTCGTGGGTCCCCCCCTCGTGGGTGTTGATGTTGTTCGCGAAGCTCAGAATCGTTTCGCGGTAGCTCCCGGTCCACTGCATCGCCACGGCGACCACGGAGTCATCGGTCTCTTCCTCGAACGAGACGACCTGGCGGTGAATCGGTTCCCGGTTGGCGTTGAGGTACTTCACGAAGTCGACGAGTCCCCCGTTGTACTGGAAGATCTCCTCGACCGGAGTCTCTTCTCGCTCGTCGCGGAACCGTATCTCGAGGCCCTTGTTGAGGAAGGCCATCTCGCGCAGTCGACTCATCACGGTCTTCGACGAGTAGTCGAGTCCCTCGGTGAAGATCTCGGGATCGGCCCAGAACACGACCTGAGTGCCGTTCCTCTTGGCTTCCTTCCCCTTCTTCACCGGGCCTGTCTCCTCACCGTATTCGTAGACCTGAGACCAGTGATGTCCGTCTCGAACGATGTCGGCCTCGAATCGAATCGACAGGGCATTCACAACAGAGATTCCGACTCCGTGGAGTCCTCCCGAGACCGCATACGCCCCCGAGTCGAACTTTCCGCCGGCGTGCAACGTCGTCATGACGGTGGTCAGCGCCGACTTTTTCGTCTTCGGGTGCTTCGCTACCGGAATACCCCGTCCGTTGTCCCTGACGCGCACGCCGCCGTCCGCGAGCAAGGCCACTTCGACGCGCGTGCAGAAGCCCGCCATGGCCTCGTCGACCGAGTTGTCGACGG
>JBLWQS010000071.1:0-6931 GCA_048452705.1 Acidimicrobiia bacterium | reverse complement strand
CCTAACTGCCCAGGGGCGGACGACGGCCATCCCGGAGGCTGACCGCATCAGAACCGCGGTGATGTCGCTCGGTCTCAACGAGATCAGCGAGTTCGACCCTGCCGCCAAGATCGTCGAGTACCGGTTCCGGGGTGAGCAGGAAGGTCTGGTTGCGAAGACGGTCACCGAGTTCGCCGACGTCTTGTCCAAGGACTCCCCCGCACCGGGCGGAGGCTCGGTCGCGGCGCTTGTCGGTGCCCTCTCGGCCGCGCTGTCGTCGATGGTGGCGTCACTCACCTTCGCGAAGCAGGGCATGGAGGATTCGAAGCCGACCATGGAGGTGGCGGGACGGGACGCACAAGCGTTGAAGGACTGGTTCCTCGCCGCCGTCGACCGGGACACGGACGCGTTCAACGGAGTGCTCGCTGCGATTCGCATGCCCCGCAAGACCAAGGAGGATTTCGCGGCCCGTGACACGGCCATGGCGGCAGCGAACCTCGGAGCAACGACGGTGCCACTGGAGGTCCTCGAACACACCGTCGAAGCGCTCGATCTCGCCCTCATCACCGCACGAGACGGCAACCCGAACTCGGTGACCGACGCTGGAGTCGGCGCCGCGTGCGCTCTCGCCGCGGCGGAAGGCGCTTCGCTCAATGTCCGGATCAACCTCGACGGCCTCGACATCGACACATCAGACATCGTGAGCCGCCACGACACGGCGCTAGAGAGGGCGCGTCGGCTGAACGCGCAGGTTGCGGCGACGGTTGAAGAGCATCTGAGCGCCTGAAGAGACGAGAAGCCACGCCGCTCGTTTCCCCGCGGGCCAGCGACGGCGGCGAATGTGGGCGAGCGGTGCCGCATCACCCAACTTTGCCCACACGTCACAGAGCCTCGTTCCGCGGAACGCGTTTCTGTCACAACCGTCAGATACGTTGAACGCGGAGGACATGAAGAAAGGAAGAGACCATGTCCAACCTGCGTGAACGCAACATCCTGTATGCTCGACTCGAAGAGGTGCTCGGAACCGAACCTGCCGGGATTCTCATGAACCAATTTCCCACTGAATCGGATCTGGCCACGAAAGCAGACATGGACGCGCTGGGCGACCGACTTGGCACTCGAATCGATCGGATCGAAATTCGAATAGACGGGATCGACAACCGCCTCGACGGGATCGACAACCACCTCGCCATAGTCGACGCTCGTTTCGATCGGCTCGAGGCCCACATGGTGCGATTCGATGACAAGCTCGACGGATTCCACCAGGCGCTGCGCGACCAGACACGAACCTACATGTACACGATGAGCGGCGTCATGGCATCGTTCGCCGCGGTCGTTGTGGCAACCGGGATCCTCACCTGAGCCATCGGCCGGGTAGCCCGCCGATCAGATACCCAGGTTGACGCCGGTCGCGGTGATCAGCACGACCATCAGGCCAACGGCCATCTGGGTCCAGCCGATGATGCGTGCCTCCACCGGCGGCCGGTTCAATGACGCGACCGCGACCAGACCGACCAATCCAATAGCGACGACCGAAAGCCACGGAACCGCTCCGAGAGTCGCAGCGACGACAACCGCGGCGACCGATCCGACCTGGACGGCGTAGATCGTCGAGGCGCCGGAGGGTTTCCCCTTCAATCGGCGGACCTGGCCACGAACCAGCGAGATCGCGGCAACGTCGCGAACGGCAAGGACGAACCAGAGTCCGAAGGCCGGCAGGAAGTCCCAGCCGCTACCGATGGTGATCGCCGCAACGGTCGCCCCCATGGCGATCGACCCGGAGAGTTCGGCTACGAGTGACCGGTTCTTGCTGTGGGCATCGGCACGCAGGGCGAAGAGAGCGAACGGCAGCGCAATGAGAACCGGGATCCAGAAGGGACCCTCGGCAGTTACGAACGCCCCGATCGTGCCTGCGAGCGCCAGTCCGCCGTAGAGGAGTGAGAAGACGAGAGCGATCGTGGATCGGGGCAGCCACCGGCCGCGGACAAGGTCCGTTGAGAAGATCTTCACGGGGCGACGGGCGAGGAAGATCCCCAGAGCAGCGGCCGAGATCTCCCATGCGGTGGCAGAGTGGGCAACGAGGAGTCCGAGGAGAATGGGCTCGAGCGTGAACCCCCACCCGCCGTGCTCCGTCGGCAGAGCGATGGATCGGATCCTGGGCCGACCGACAGCGGATTGTCCGCCGTCCGTCGAGCTATCCAAGATCGGCGATTCAGTGCTGTCGGTCACCCTCCAATGCTATGCGGACCCGGTATCGACAGCGTGTCGGCAAGCAGCGCACAGCAGACAGCGAAGGCCATCCCTCGTGGCGTTTCTGGCTGTTGTCTGTTGTCCGTTGTCTGTCGTCCGTTGTCTGTCGTCCGTTGTCTGTGGTCTGTCGTCTGTCGTCTGTGGTCTGTCGTCTGTCGTCTGTGGTCTGTCAGCTGTCCACTGTTGGCTGTGAACTGCCTGCATACAATCCCGCCATGCGCATCACGCTTCTTGGGACCGGCGGGCCGCGACCGGATCCGGCACGACAGGGTCCGGCAACGCTGGTTGACGTTGCCGGGCTTCGCCTTCTTTTTGACGCCGGTCGTGGTGTCGCTACGCAACTGGCGAAAGCCGATGTATCTCTGACCGAGATCGATGCCGTGTTCCTGACTCACCACCACTTCGATCACATCGGCGGTCTCGGGGACCTGCTCATGGCAGCATGGAACCTCGGCCGCACACGACCCCTCAACGTGTACGGACCGCACGGGACACACTCCATCGTCGGAACGCTCTTCAGCCAGATCTACGCAGCCGACATCCGGTTCAGAATCCGAGAAGCAGAGGTGAACGGCGCTCCGATCCGCCACCCAGCAGATATCTTCCGCGGCTTCGACGTCGAGACCGGAGTCATCGAGTCGAACCCGAAACTCACGCTGGAAGTCGGTCGCATGGAACACGGGGACCTCTCACTCGGCCTCGATACCGAAGAGTGGAGCGCCGTGGGGTACCGGATCGAGGGAGACAATCGGACCGCCGTGATCGCCGGTGACGCCGTCGCGGGCCGCGATCTCGGTCATCTCACCCACGATGTAGACGCGTTGGTCATCTGTGCCTATCTAGCCGGAGACGAGATCGTGAGTGATGAAGACCGCTTCCTCTCGGAGCACATCCTCGCCGGCGCACCACAGGCCGCACAGATCGCGGCCGACGCGGGCGTACGGCAACTGATCCTCACCCATTTGAGGCAGAAGTCACCCGAATCACTCGAAGCGATGGCCCGCGAAGTACGGCGGGTCTACGACGGCGACCTCGTGATCGGTCAGGATCTGGTCGCGATCGAGATCTAGGCGATCCCACACACCGACTCCGATTTACCACCGCTATTCGCGTTCCCGACATACTCTGGCATCGCGCACTCCGCGCACGTTCTCTTGAACCAACTATTCAACGAGGGGAAACCAGATGAAACGAACCATCAGTTCCGTACTCGTCCTCGGAATGGTCGCAGCGTTGCTGTCGATCTTCGTGGGCGCGGCGGGAGCACAAGTCACTGAACCGTCGGGCCAGGTCGCCGTGATCAACGGTGCAAGCACCGATCCGGTCACTGTCACCGTCGGCGCTGAGTCTCTGGCCGATGTGGCATACGGCACAGATGCCGTGGCCACAATCGTTCCTGCCGGCGACTATGACGTCACCTTCACGGGTGGCACGGTCGATTCCGCAGTGACGACCAGCGTTGGCGATGCGACTGCACAGACCGTGGTCTCCGGCTATGGCGATGACACGTCTACGGCCAAGGCCTACCCCGTCGACATGGCCCCGATCGATGCCGGCATGGCGAAGGTCACCGTTTGGAACGCCACCGACGCATCAGTGTCGGTCACAGTCGATGGCGGTACGCCCGCCGATGTGGCGGCAGGAGATGGCGTTGCGACCCTGATAGTCGCTGAGGGCGCTGGCGTTGCCGTCGACATAGATGGAGTCACGATCAACGTTGCGACACCGGCCGACTCCTACACCGACGTTTTCGCCGTCAATGACGGAGCAACTCCTGCAGTCGCTCAAGCGATCATCCCCTCGATGACCGACCTGATCGCTGCGCTGACTCCCACCACGCCCCCAACCACCGAGCCTCCAGCGGGCGTGGCCGTACCTGATGTCGTCGGCCAAACCGAGGCCGACGCGAACGACGCCATCACCGGTGTCGGACTGGTCGCGGCCAAGACCGAGGCAGCCGATGACACTGTTCCCGCAGGCAGCGTGGTTTCACAAGATCCGGCCGCTGAGGCCGAAGTCGCCGATGGATCCACGGTGAACATCGTCGTCTCCACCGGGCCAGACGCACCGACGACCGTGCCGGTTCCGGATGTTGCCGGCAAGTCGGCCGCCGACGCGCAGGCTGAACTCGAAACCGCAGGCTTCACCGTGACGACCGAAGAACAGGCCAGCGACACCGTTGAAGCCGGTCTCGTCATCGAGACGAACCCGTCCGCCGGGACTGAAGTTGCCGCCGGGACCGAAGTGAAAATGATCGTCTCCTCCGGAGCCGGTGACATCGTTGTCCCCGACTTCGCAGGCATGACGG
The DNA here is from genome assembly GCA_048452705.1 of Acidimicrobiia bacterium. Taxonomy (GTDB): domain Bacteria; phylum Actinomycetota; class Acidimicrobiia; order Spongiisociales; family UBA5794; genus JAHEEL01. Next base: position 2,394 of record JBLWQS010000071.1, on the reverse strand, counting down.
TCGAAGAAGCCACAGCGGCTGCGGAAGACGCCGGTCTGACGATCACGTTCGTCGAAGACGCCGACAATCCGGATCCGGAAGGCATCGTCGTCTCCCAGGACCCGACCGGCGGAACGACGGTCGAAGCGGGCACCGAGGTGGTCGCCCAACTGAGCCCGGCGATCGACGATGCTTGGGTGATCCTCACCCTCAGCCCCGAGCGGGTGTTGACAGCGTCGGGGATCAACTTCCAGCCCGGCTCGACGGTCGATCTCACCGTGCTCGAAACCGACAAGGGCGCAACAGCGACCGTTCAGGACGACGGTTCCTGGGCCGCGACGGCAGATCTCTCTGATGTCGAGAATGAGGCCGAGCTGCTCCTGGTCACCGGCACGGCTGCCGATGGCAGTGACTACGAGTCCACCTTCAAGATCCCGGCGGCGGGCGAGTCCACGGACGAGCCGACCGACGAGGTTCCCGTCGTGGAAGAGAGCAGTGGCGTTTCGGTGTGGGTCTGGGTCATCCTCGGACTCCTCGTGGTTGCGATCGTCCTCCTCGGCATCAAGATGTTCGGCGGTGGCGACTCGACCGGCGGAGACGACTCAACCGGCGGAGACGCTGCAACCAGCGGTGATGCTCCCACCACCGAGACCAACTAGCCAACAGACGAACAGCGCTTCTGCTTTCGATCTGAAGCGCTCACAATCAAGTTGAAGGAAGCGGGGCCCTCGGGCCCCGCTTCCGCGTCCGAATCCGATCACCGGAGAGATGATGGCCCCGCCGACGCGAGCAACGAACTTCCGGCCCTATCCGGTACCCGATACGAGACGGACGATGTGGTGTCGAATCCGGCATCGTGGGTCACAACGGAGGCTCTCATGAAATACCGCGTCGAGCGGAGTCCTGACGGCGAATGGATCATGGCGGACGTATGGAAACGGGGTGCCGGCCTCTTGACCGATGCTCTGTTCAACAAGGGGACGGCGTTCAGCCAGGAAGAGCGACAACTGTTCGACCTCGATGGGATGCTCCCCCACCGGGTGACCGACCGGAAGCACCAGGTGAGTCGCGCCTGGGAGCATCTCCAGGCGAAGGGCGACGATCCACTCGAGAAGTACGTCTGCATGGCTTCCCTCCAGGGCCGCAACGAGACCCTGTACTTCCAGGTCCTCTCCGAACACATCGAGGAGTTGACACCGATCGTGTACACGCCGACGGTTGGTGAGGCGGCGCTCTGTTTCAGCCACGCGTTCCGGCGGGGCCGCGGTCTGTGGATCACGCCGGATCATCGGGGGCGGATCTACGACATCCTCGGACACGTTCGCAACGAGGACGTCCACCTGATCGTCGTCACCGACAATGAGCGGATACTCGGTCTCGGCGATCAGGGTGTCGGCGGCATGGTGATCCCGATCGGGAAGCTTGCTCTCTACACGCTCGGAGCGGGCATCCATCCCGCGTACACGCTGCCGATCAGTCTCGACGTCGGGACCAACAATCCTGATCTGCTCGAGGACGATCTCTACGCCGGCTGGAAGGAGCCTCGCCTGCGCGGGGATGCGTACTACGAGCTCGTCGATGAATTCGTCGAAGCGGTCCGGCGGCGCTTCCCCGAGGCGATCCTGCAGTGGGAAGACTTCCTGAAAGCGAATGCGTTCGTCCTTCTGGACCGGTACCGATCGACCCTTCCGTCGTTCAACGACGACATCCAGGGAACGGGTGCCGCCATCGTTGCCGGCATCATCGCCGCCTGCGACAGAACGGGCACCAAGCTGGCCGATCAGCGGTTCTTGATGGTCGGAGCGGGAGCGGCCGGCGTGGGGATCTCGCGCCATCTCCGCAACGCGCTCAGTGCTGCTGGAGTCTCGGACGAGGACCTTCCGAACCACGTGGCGGTGTATGACACGATCGGCTTGATCAGCATGGCCACCGATGGTCTCGAGTTGCACCAGCACAGCGTGGCGTGGCCGGCGGAACTGGCCGAGTCCAAGGGGCTGGTCGGGGAAGACTCGACCGACCTGGTCCATGTCATCGAGACGTACCAACCCACGATCATCGCCGGAGCAACCGGTGCACCGGGACTGTTCACCGAAGAAGTGATTCGGACGATGGCCAAGCATGCCGACCGACCCGTCGTAATGGCGCTGTCGAACCCGACGAGCAAGTGCGAGGTCATCCCGCGAGATGTGATCGAATGGACCGATGGTCGGGCAATCGTGGCGACCGGAAGCCCGTTCGATCCGGTGGAATACAACGGACAGATGCACACGATCTCTCAGGCAAACAACATCTACATCTTCCCCGGGGTCGGCTTGGGTGCGCTCGTATCCAAGGCGCGGGAAGTGACGGACTCGATGTTCGTCGCCGCGGCGGATGCCCTTGCTGCGCGAACCATCGCAGCGAACGCCGACGACG
>JBLWQS010000070.1:0-7003 GCA_048452705.1 Acidimicrobiia bacterium | reverse complement strand
TCGAGTCCCTGTGGCTCCCGGAGCACAGTCACATCCCCACGTCGCGGACGACGCCGTGGGGTGGCGCCGCCGAAGCCCCTCCTCTCCCGGAGTATTACTGGCGGACCCACGACCAGTTCGTTGCACTCGCGGCCATCGCGGCAACGACCGACACGCTGATTCTCGGTACCGGGATCACGCTCGTCGCCCAGCGCGATCCGATCTGGCTGGCGAAGCAGGTCGCCTCGCTCGACGTCATCTCGGGTGGCCGCATGATCTTCGGGATCGGTTACGGATGGAACAAGGAAGAGATGGCCAACCACGGCGTCGCCTATCTCGAACGGCGGGCGATCCTGCGCGAGAAGATCCTCGCGATGAAGGAGATCTGGACGAACGACATCGCCGAGTACCACGGCGAGCATGTCGACCTCGATCCATCATGGTCGTGGCCGAAGCCGGTCCAGAAGCCCCATCCTCCGATCGTTCTCGGCGGTGGCGCCGGGCCGAAGACGTTCGGCGACATCGCCGAATTCTGTGACGGCTGGATGCCGATCGCCGGTCGCCACGAATTCGCGACAAAGCTCGACGCTCTCAACGACGCCGCCCGCGCAGCCGGCCGAGAACCAGAGACGCTATCCCTCGGCGTGTTCGGCGCTCGAGGAGACGCGGACGCCCTGCGAGCCCTCGCAGCTGCCGGAGTCGAACGGGCTGTGATCCAAGTCCCGCCCAAGTCGCCCGACGATGTGATCGCCCGACTCGACCGATTCGCTCCGCTCGTCGAATTGTTGAAGGACGTCTGAGGTCCTGGCCTCCCGCCTCCACTCGACGGGGTACCGTTGGATCGTGATCGACGCCGACCGAGACACCGCCCAGGTGCCCCAGATCGAAACGACGCTGGTCAAGCTCGTCCTGTACGTACGGGTACTCGGGTTCGCCTGGATGACGTTGTTGGTCATCGTCACATGGCTCACGGACGACAGCGCGAATCTGGCGATCGTCGCTGCCGCAGAGGTCCTCGCCGGAGTGTGGACCTTCGTCACCATCCGCACAGCTCGAAACCCGTTGATCATGCGCACATGGCAGTTCGCTGCGATCGATGGCGTCGTTGCCCTCCTCGTAGCGAGCGCCTCCTTCGTCTCGGGGGCCAGCGAACTGTTCCACGGCGGGTATCCAATTTCATGGCTGGCCGTAGCAGCGTTCGCCGGAGGCATGCGTCTCGCGGTCGCCGCATCTCTGGTCCTGGCCGCGCAACAGGTTATTGGATTCCTGCTGACGGGGCGTTCGATGGTGGCGACCACCGGAGCTCTCGTGTTCGTCGTCTACGCCGTGATCTTCGGATGGACGATTGACACGCTACGGCGCAACGACGCCCGCCGCCGCGAGGCCGAACTCGCCCTCGAAACAGAGCGGTCCGAGCGCGCTCGGCAGGAGGAACGCCTCGCTCTGGCGAACGAATTGCACGACTCTGTTCTGCAAACGATGCAAGTGATCCGTAACGATGCCGACGACCCAGACCGCGTCCGCTATCTCGTGCGCAGCGAGGAACGGGCAATCGATCGCCTGATCAATCGCTTCCGTCGCACCGAAGATGCAAGTTTCGAATCTGCACTTCTCGCCGTCCGTGACGAGATCGAGGACCTGTACGGCATCGAGATCCGTGCGGTCATTCGAGAGGACATCCCGCTGAGCCCCTCCGTTCTCGCAGCCGTTGACGCCACTCGGGAGGCACTGACGAACGCCTCGCGACACTCGGAAACCTCGGAGATAGACCTCTACGCTGAAGTGGTCGCGGGACACGTGCACATCTTCATTCGCGATAGAGGCGTTGGCTTCGACCCGGAGACGACTGAATACGGGAGAGGTATTCGCCGATCCCTGCACGAGCGAATGGAGTCGGTCGGTGGCTTCGTCCGTATCAACAGCACGCCCGGTGAGGGAACCGAGATCGAGATCTGCTCGGGCGGTTGCCAATGACCGAACGACTCCGCGTCTTCCTGGTGGACGACCACGACGTAGCCCGCGCCGGGGCACGGCACTACCTCGAAGATCGATTCGACATCGTCGGCGAGGCGGACAACGCTCTGGATGCGGTGGACATGATCTGCGACCGTGAACCCGACATCGTCCTGCTCGACGTGCACCTCCCCGGTGGCGGAGGAGCCTCGGTCGTCACCCGCGTGCGGCGCTCCCACCCCAACATCCTTTTCCTGGCATTCACGGTCTCGGCGGTCCGAGAGGACGTGCTGCGCCTGCTGGATGCCGGGGTCGACGGCTATGTCACAAAGGGCACGTTCGGCCCGGATCTGCCGGACCTCATCGCGGCAGCTGCGAACGGCCGGCGACCCGTCTCGCCTGACGTCGCCGGCTACTTGCTCGACATCGACGAGCAGATCACCGAAGCGGCCGGCATCGAGAAACTCACACCGAGAGAACGCGAGGTCGTCAACCTCATCGCTCGTGGATACACCTACCGGGAGACTTCTTCGCGATTGGACATCTCAGTAAAGACGCTCGAGACCCACATGCACCACATCTTCGAGAAGCTCGGCATCGCCAGCCGCCACGAATTGTCACGACTGGCATTCGACACGGGGTTCGTCCGACCCGAGGACGCCGCCCGGCATCGGGGAGAACCCCTATAGCGGAACTGCACATACTCCTGCACAATCGTGCAAGGCGAGAGACGTGAGAACCTGGAGCGAACTCGAAGCCGCACGGACCCGGAGGCCCCCTCCGGGACGGGGGGAGCGGATGACGAGCCGTTTCAACGGGGGGCGTGAACTCTCCGAAGTTGGCGGGGCGGCGCACAGTCGCCCCGCCTTCATTTTGCGTCGACAGAAACCGTTCCACTGAATCCGTCACGCCGGTACCGTGTCCGCCTCCCAATGAAACGAGGACCGATGACTGACGCCACACCGCTACCGGACGGACGCGACCTCATCCGAACGATGGGCTGGGTGCCGCTTCCCTACGCGTGCGTTGGAGCCGTTCGCAAGACGGCCGCCTCGGGTCGCAATACCGTGTGGTCCTGGTTGATCCTGATTCCGTGGGCTTCTGATTCGAAACCGTGGCTCGACGGAACGGAAGTCCTCACAGCCTCAACCAAGAACGAAGACGAGGAACGAGAAGAAGTCATCGGGCACATGCGGGAACTCCTCGATCGACGCTACGGCGAGACGATCGGGAACCGTGCCGTTGACAATCTGATCCGCAGCATCCAGGACGAGACGTAGGAGCCAGGCGACTCGATCCTGTCATCCTCCCCGGGCATGGGACCCCCGGGGTCGAAGCCGAACTCTCTGAGACCAAATGCCCTAGACAGACGCTGGCACAGGCGCGACGATACGCCCGTAGACAGCGAAGCCCCTGCGGCGCACAACATCGGGTCCATAGACCCGCACCCATAGAGGTGACTAGAACCAAGCGCCCGGCGGGGGCTTTGCTGCGGAGACACCGGCGAACTATCCATGCTTCGCGTTACCTTGATGGCGACCAACGAGGAAGACTCCTTGATGAAACGTCTCGCCATCGGAATCTCAGCTTTCGCCCTCCTTGTCGCTGCATGTAGCAGCGGCGACGATGCCGGCGCGGTGGCTTCGCTTGCGTCTGCTGACGATTCTTCCATCGCCGATGTCGTGGATCCGATCGACGACGAGCAGGCATTGATCGAATTCAGCGCCTGCATGAGAGACCAGGGTATGGACTTCCCCGACCCGATCGTCGACGCCGATGGCTACCCGCGGTTCGAGTTCGAGGATCCTGAATCCATCGACCGCGACGCTCTCATGGAAGCCGGCGAGGAGTGCCGCGACCTTCTCGAAGGTGTGGTGCTGGGTCTGGACAACTTCGACATCACCGAGTTCAACGACACGTTCCTCGAGTACGCGGCGTGCATGCGCGAGAACGGATTCGAAGAGATCCCGGATCGCATCGATCTGACGGCCATCATGCGCGGCGAGGAACTCTCGATCGATCCGACCGATCCGGACTTCATCGTCGCAGACGAGCAGTGCCGGGACATCTTCGCCGAGTTCCGCGCCGGAATCGGTCGAGGGAACTGAGTCCGGCCCTCCCCGCCCTAAATCGTCCTCGCAGCTCTAGGATGAATCCGTGGATCGCATCGCCCGGATTATCGTTGGACACAGCCGCCAGATCATGGTGGTCACCGCCCTGATCAGCCTCCTCTCCGTTGCGATGCTGTTCCGAATGAGTTTCAACGCCGACGTCAGCGCGTTCGCCCTCGAAGGCACCGAGGGCGGCGTCGCGTTCCTGGAACTGCAGGAGAAGTACGAGACGGCCGATCCCATCAACGTCATCGCCACGCTCCCCGACGGTGAGACCTTCCGGTCGAGGGAAGGGCTCATCACACTGGTGAACCTTCGCGATCAACTCCTGAATGTTGACGGGGTCGCATCCGTGGCGACGATCGTCCCCGACGAGAACCCGATCACCGGCGCTCCGATCACCGCAGCCGACATCGCTGCGGCACCTGACCAAGCGATCGTGGCGCTCCTCGCCGGGAACCCCGTGACAGACCTGCTCCTCGATGAGAGCGGGCAGAACACCCTCATGCTCGTGATCCCCTCAGGAGACGCAACGGAACTGGCGAGGACGCTCTCAGATCTCGAACCACCCCCCGGCGTGGAGATCACCCTCTCGGGCAACCCGGTGATCTTCTCGAGCGTGCTCGACATCATGTCGTGGTTCCTGCTCGTCATCCCACCCCTCGAGATCGCTCTCCTGATCGGAATGTTCTTCCTCACGATCGGCGACCTCCGGCTCAGCGCTCTGGCCCTCTTCCCCGCAGGAGTGGGTGCACTCTGGACGTTCGGCCTGATCTTCGGACTCGGTCTCGACATCGACATCGTGACGCTGCTCGTGCCGATCTTCGTCATCGTCATGGGTTCCGCCGACGGACTCCACTTCGTAACGCACTTCCAGGAGACGGCATCAGAGACGGACTCGGTCAGTCGGGTGAAATCGGCCCTCTCCGAGGTCGGAGTTCCCATGATCCTCACAACGATCAGCACCTCCGCCGGCTTCCTGTCGCTCCTTGTCACCGATGTCACGCCCATCCGCCAGTTGGGGATCTTCGCCGCGATCGGCATCGGGTTCGCGGGACTCATCTCGTTCTTCGCTCTCCCCGCCCTGATGAGCCGTTTGGCCGTCAAGGATCGGGCACACAAGGCGATCCTCGGTCCGCGGGTAACAGTTGGTCTGAAGGCGCTCGTCCGCTCCCGGATCCCTGCGATCGTCATCACGGGCGCGATCGTCGCTTTCGCACTGGTCTTCATCCCGCGCCTCGACGTGGATTCCGATCAGTTGTTCTTCTTCAAAGATGACGACCCGGTGCGTGAAGCGTTCGCGAAGACTGAGGAGGTCTTCGGTGGAGCCACACCGCTCGCCGGCGAATTCGTGCTCAAACCATCAGAAGGCCTCGACGGCATCGTGCGTATCGAAGAGGTCTCCAGAGAGTTCGAGGAGCTTCCCGGCGTACAGCGCGTATTCTCCGTGGCCGACGTTGCCGTCACCCTGAGTCCCGACGAGCTGACGCAACTCGCCTCGGGCGGCGTGACGTTGCCCTTCGGCAAGATGGTGAGCAGCGACGGATTGCGGTTCATCTTGTTCCCGTCGGATTTCACCACCGATGACCTCGAGGGATGGGTCGCGTTCGCCGAAACGACTCCGGAGGTCCGGACCTTGACGGGGATGCCGATCATCTGGGACGACATCTCACGCCTCGTTCTTCAAGCGCAGATGACGTCTGTCGTGGTCGCCTTCATCCTGGTGGCGTTGATGCTGGCGATCTCTTACCGAACCCTCCGAGAAACGTTCGTGTCGCTCATTCCGATCGCGTTGACGATCGCTGCGGTGCTCGGCTTCCTGGCCGCGTCCGGCATCAACCTCAACCTCGTCACGGCGGTGATCTCGAGCATCGTGGTCGGTGTCGGCATCGACTACTCGATCCACTTCATCGCGGCGATCGACTACGCCCGTCCGTCCGGTGACGGTTACGTCATGCGGGCCATCGATCGGGCCGGCCGACCGATCGTCGCCAACGCTCTCGGTATCTCCGTCGCCATGAGCGCCCTGTGGCTCTCCCCGCTGAAGATCCACCCCCAGATATCGATGATCATGTGGGTCGCGATGATCACGGCGTCACTCACAGCGATCGTCGTGATCCCTGCGTTCCTGCCTCGCAACTCAGTGAGGGAGCCGGCCTCGATCTGACCATCGCGTGGGTGCACACCCCGGCGCGTTGCCTACGCACTCGCGACCGGGAGGAGGGCCGAGCGGAGACGCAAGGCTTCTATCGAGATCAGAAGCATCACCGCGACGACGAGCAGAACCGGGGCAACGATGGAGATGTCCCACTTCGTGACGAGCAGACCGATACTCCCCGATACGACCGCCACCCCGACGTTCGCTCCTGCGATCTCATAACCAACGGCCCACGGCGTGTAAACCGCCCCAAATCGGCGAGCAGTGAGAAGCATCTCGAGCGGAAACACCGAACCGTGGGCGAACCCCGAAAAGATGAGGGCTACAACGCCTACCCACGACGGCGAAGCGAGCCACAACACGAGCAAGCTCGCGACCGTGGCTACACCCGAAGCAGTGAGCGCCCGCCGTGGATCGATCCGGTCACCCAGAACACCGAGAGTGATCCGGGAAACCGTCATCGCCCCCCAGTATCCGGCGACGGCGATTCCTGCGACGGCGGTAGAGATTCCTCGTCCCTCGGTCAGCAGGCTGAACGCCCACGCACCCGTTCCAGCAGCCACACCCGCGTACAAGAAGAAGACCGTCACCGACAATCCGAGAACGACGCCCTTGCCATCGACGGTTGGCCGGTCTCCGTGTCGCCGGTTCGTAGAAGCGAGCGCGCCAATCGTCATGAGGAACGCCGCGGCCAGGAAGAGATCTGCCGCAGCAAGTGATGCGAACGCGACTCTCCAGGACAGCCCTGCTGCGATCAGGGCCGTCACGAACAGTGGCCCGATAGCGGAGCCGAATCCGAAGC
>JBLWQS010000069.1:0-7121 GCA_048452705.1 Acidimicrobiia bacterium | reverse complement strand
GCGAGATCTTCACGCCGACAGGCACCGCACAGACAAGTCCCCCCGGCCGAAGGACGGGGGGACGCGGAGGAGCGCCAGCGACGACGCAGGGGGGCTCCTCTCTTCTTCCTCTCATGACTATTGGTTGTCCCCGACGTTCGGCATCCGTCCGTTAGCCTCGCGGTGATGTCGAAGTCACTCATCACGCGATTCGGTGCAGCGCTCGTCGCAAGCGCGCTTGTCGCTGCTGCATGCGCTTCCACCCCCGAACCGGCAGCGACCACAACAACGCTCGGTACCACGACGACGACTACCACCACGGTCCCTCCGAGCACGACAACGACCACCGAGGCTCGCATCGGCAACCCCTACGGCGGTATCGCCATCATCGCCGACGACCAGGAACCACCAACCCTCAACCCGTTCGCGCCGGGCGGCGACAACTTCATCGTCTCCATCCTCGGGCAGGCCTACTTCACCGGGGTCTATGAGATCGACGGTCGCACCCTCGAACTCGTCCCGGAGGTCGTGACGGAGCTCCCGACGACGGCCAACGGTGGAGTCATCGTCAACGAGGACGGGACGATGACCGTCCACTACACGATCCGTGACGAGGCGGTGTGGGACGACGGTGTGCCAATATCGGGTGACGACTTCGCGTTCACGCTTGAAGTGCTCCTGAGTCCGGACACCAACGCCGGCTACAGAATCGACGAGGTGTACGAGTCGATAGAAGAGTTCGAGGCCGGTCCGAAGACCTTCTCGTTCACACTCAGTCAGCCGACGATCCTCTACGAGCAACTCTTCAGGATCCTCATTCCGAAACATGCCGTCGAAGGTTCCGACTTCCTTGTCGACTGGAACGACAAGATGTGGCCGTCGGGCGGTCCGTTCATCTTCGCCGATTGGGACAAGGGCGACCACATCACCGTCGAACGGAACGACAACTACTGGAAGACCGATCCCGAGACGGGTCAGCAACTCCCGTATCTCGATGCCGTCGAGTTCCTCTTCATCCCTGAGTCCGAGTCGATCATCCGGGCGTTCAAAGCGCGTGAGGTCGACGTCATCCAACCTCCTCCCAATCCCGACACCATCGACCAGTTGGTCGCACTCGAGTCAGAAGGCGCGGGCGTCGACCTGCCAACCGGACCGGTGTGGGAGCACATCAACTTCCAGTTCGGTCCCGGTCGCCTGGAGATGAACGAGAGCAGTCTGAACAACAGACTCGATTACCGCAGAGCCGTCGCCCACCTGATCGACCGGGACGCCATAGCCCAAGTTGTCAGCGAGTACACGGAACCGCTGCCGTCCTATGTTGACGCTTTCTCCCCTTCCCTCTCCCAACAAGCCTGGGATCGTTATCCGTACGATCCCGACAAGGCGCGTGATTTGATCAAGACGATCAAAGAGGAAGAACGTGTCGAGACGATCACTGCCGTCTACAACACGACGGGCAACGGCGACGTTCGGATCCGGATCGGCGAGGCGTTGAAGCCCATGTTCGAGGCCGTCGGTATCGAGTACGAACTCGAACTCCAGGACTCACAACTCTTCTTCGGTGAGACGCTCTACAACGGCACGTGGGACATCGGGGAGTGGGCGTGGGTGGGTTCCCCCGGCTTGGCTGGCCTTGTCGCCATTCACGACATCTTCGACCCGGAAGCGCCACCGCCCGACGGATCGAACTACTACCGGTGGGGGACCGAGGACTCATCGGTCCGTGGTGAGGAGACCGAACGATTCGCCGAGGTCCGAGATTTGATGAACGAGACGGTGAACGCAGACGAGATCGAAGCTCTTATCGCTGAGGCGGAGGACATCCTCGCCGATCAGATGGTCATCCTGCCGTTGTACTCGCGGTTGATCGTTGGCGCCGTCTGGGAAGACGAGATTGCCAACTTCGTGATGAACCCGAGCCAGGCCGGCCATACCTGGAACATCGAAGAGTGGTATCGCTCCGACCTCTGATCAGACCTATTGTGTCCGGTTCGTTCCTTTGGCATGGTGAGGATCGGGTCTTCGAAGGAGTGGACTAAGTGGGGTTAGTCCGATACGGTGGAGGTATGGAAGTGACCGTCAACGTGCATGAGGCCAAGACCCACCTCTCCCGGATCCTCGACGAGGTTCGAGCCGGCCGCACGTATGTGTTGGCGAAGAACGGGGAGCCCTATGCCCGGCTTGTTCCGATCGAACCCCCCGTTGCGCGTGAACTCGGATTCCTCGATGGAAGCGTCCCGGATTCGTTCTTCGAGGAACTCCCCGCTGAGGAGTTGTGGGGATGAAGGTCCTGATCGACACCCATGTGCTTCTGTGGGCGCTCATGGAACCGGGGCACCTGTCGCCCATCGCAACCGGTCTCATATCTGACCCATCGACGACCCTCGTCGTGTCAAGCGCCTCAGCCTGGGAGATCGCAACGAAGCACCGACTCGGCCGACTCGACGGGGCCGAACCGGTCGTACACGGGTACCACGCTCACCTTGAGCGGCTCGGGGCCGAGGAACTACCGATCCGCGCTGATCACGCGATCCTGGCCGGATCTCTGGATGGGGAACATCGGGACCCATTCGATCGGATGCTCGCTGCCCAGGCGTTGATCGAGACGATTCCGATCGTGACAGGAGACGAAGCGATCTCCGGCCTTGGAGCGCCGACGCTCTGGTAACGCTTCGGAGCGGCAACGACGGGCGTCCTGATAACCTTGCCTCAATCTGGAGAGGTGGCCGAGCGGCCGAAGGCGCTCGCCTGCTAAGCGAGTAGGGGGTGCAAGCTCCCTCGAGGGTTCAAATCCCTCCCTCTCCGCGCAAGCCCGGCCTCGCCGGGCGTACTCGGGGCTGAGTGCCGCGTATCGGGTGATTCGACCTGTCCACGCGGTCTAGTCGATGACAGGGCGTGGAGGGTCTCGCCGTGGCACCAGCGGCCCAATCACCTATCGTTCGTTTGTGATCGATTCACTCGAACCCGGGAAGATGACCTCATCGGTTGACGATGGGATCCTGACGATCACCCGGCGGACCTACCGATCCGGCGACTTCGTCCACGTCATCTTCGGTTTCTTCGCCGCCTTGTTCGGGTTTCTTTTCCTCTGGATAGCGATAGCGAATAGCACCCTCTTCGACGGATTTGTTACACCAGTTGTCATCGTCGCCTTGGTCGCTTACGGCTACTTCGGCCTCGCGAGGATCGTCAATCGGCGGACGGTGAGGGTGGGTAACGGTCGTGTTGCTGCGAAGGATGGGCCACTTCCGCAGTTGATGCGCTCAGTTGATGCCGACCAGGGCGAGTACGGGCCTGTCGAGGTCAGGTCGGCGATGCGGTTTACGTTCCCGCCGACCAGCAAGTATCGCCTGTACTACGTCGGTGGCGAGATCGCCCCGGATCTCTTCCGGCGTCTTCGAGATGAGGACGAAGCGAAGTACGTGGTGGCCAGGTACCTGGCTTTCACGTCCAGCACGGACTAGGCCTTCGACGCCGCCCAGTCGTCGACGAGACGGTGCATGGTTGTCATCGGGACCGACCCGGATCCGAGCAGGGTGTCGTGGAAGTCACGAATGTCGAAGCGGTCGCCCATCGTGTCGATCGCACGGTTGCGCGCACGGAACATCTCCCGCTGGCCGGTCTTGTACGCGAGCGCCTGACCGGGCCAGGCGATGTACCGCTCGACCTCGTTGATGATGTTGTTCGTCGCCTGCGGGGAGTTGGCAACCAGGTAGTCGATCGCCTCCTGTCGCGACCAGCCGAGGGCATGGATCCCCGTGTCGACGACGAGCCTGCTGGCCCGCCACGAATCGAATGACAGGATGCCGAAGCGTTCCAGGTCTCCCGTGTACAGACCCATCTCGTCTGCGAGACGTTCCGAGTACAACCCCCATCCCTCGTGGAAGACGGTAATGAAGGCGTTGCGCCGGAAGTCGGGAACTCCTTCGAGTTCCTGGGCGATCGTCAATTGCAGGTGGTGCCCGGGGATGGATTCATGGAAGGCCAGCGCTTCGGATTCGAAGCGAGTTCGGGTGGTCGGCGATGTTGTATTCACGAAGTACATGCCCGGTCGCGACCCATCCTCGGCGGCAGGGAGGTAGAAGGCCAGTGGGGCATCGTCGGCGCCGATCGGCGGCATCTCAGCCATGACGCAGGGAGCCTGCGGCAGTCTGCCGAACCACCGGGGGATGGCCGCTTCGGCGCGGTCCATCGCCGACTGAGCCGCAGCAACGATGCCGTCTGGATCGGCGAACCGCAGAGTGTCGTCGTTGCGGAGTCGTTCGTAGATCGTGGCAACGTCATCGGTGTCGAGTACGGAGCTCCCGAGTTCGGCGTATTCGATCCCGAGCTCTGCGATGTCTCCGAGGCCGGCGTTGTGGATGTCCAGCGGCGCCAGGTCTAGCGAGGTGTGCCTGCGGATGGCACGGCTGTAGATCTCGGATCCGTCTGGCAACCAGACGACGCCGCTCCTCTCCGGCGGGCGTGCTTTCGGCAGGACCTCTTCGGCGATCGCTGCACGGTATCGACGGAATGCAGGACGGACCACCGTCTTGGCCTGCTCAGTGAGCCGGTCACGCCACGCAGCGACTTGATCATCGTTCCATGCCGGTGGGGCCGTGAGGTTGACGAACGCGTCGCTCTCGAGTGGGGATTTCAGATAGGTGTCGATCTGGGCAAGGGCCTTCTCGGCTCCGATCCGGGGAGGAGTTCGGTCCCTGGCGATTCCCTGTCGGAGGCGACCGATCGCCTGGTCGATCATCCGGCCCAGCTTCGACCACTTCTCGACCGCTGCATCGGCATGCCCTGGTTCGGTGATCGGAATCTGGCCGGCGAGTTGCTGGAACACAACCTGGATTCCGCTGAACGGATCGACAGAGAATTCTGCCATCCGGGACTGCAGATCCTCTGCTTTGGTCGACGCTTCGAAGACGAGAACTTCACGGCTGACGCGCTCGTCCGGTGTCAGGCCCCCAACGTCGATGGCCTGAGCGGCGACGGCCAGCCGTTCGAGCGTGTCGATGTGATCGTCTTCGGTTTGACGCGAGAGGTCCTCGAGTTCAGTGTCGTACTCATGGAAACCCCGCAACGAAGCAGAGGTCGGCTCGGAGCGGAGCGTGAAGTCCCAGTACTCGTCCCCGAGCCGCTTCAGGTCCTCGTTCACACCGATGCTGCCCAGTCGGAGACGAGACGGTCGAGGGTCTCGAGCGGCACGCCCCCGGAAGTGAGGACGGCATCGTGGAAGCCCTTGATGTCGAAACGATCACCGAGTTGTTCCTCTGCGGCTGCACGCATCCGCTGGATCTCGAGGCGTCCGATCATGTAGGACAGGGCCTGACCTGGCATCGATGCGATGTATCGATCGACCTCCTCGGTGATCGTGTGCAGCGTCATGGGAGAGTTCTCGGCCAGGTAGTCGATCGCCTGCTGGCGGGACCAACCGAGTCCGTGGACGCCCGTGTCGACGACGAGGCGGCCGGCACGCATCGAGTCCGCCGAGAGCATCCCCATCCGGTCGAGCTGCGATCCGTAAAGGCCCATCTCGTCGACGAGACGCTCGGTGTACAGCGCCCATCCTTCTCCGTAGGCGACGATGTGGCCGTGGCGGCGGAACGCCGGCACGGAGTCGCCGAGCTCTTGTGCGATGGCGAGTTGCAGGTGGTGCCCTGGGATCCCCTCGTGGAACGCGGTGGCCTCAACCTCGAACGTACCCCACGACGATGGGTCTGCGGTGTTCATGAAGAACATCCCCGGGCGTGTCCCATCCTCGGCGGCGGGGAAGTAGAAGGCCTGAGCTCCCGACTCGATTTCGGCAACGAGGCAGTCGGCGACGGGGAGACGGCCGAACCAGTCACCCATGGCGGCTCGCGCCTTCTCGAAGGCTGCCTCGGCGGCGGCGCGCACGCCTTCGCCGGTTGTGTAGTGCAGGTCGGTGTCGTCTCGGAGACGGGCGAAGATCTCCTCGAGGTTCGTTGTGCCGAGCACCTCAGAGCCGATCTCGCGGTACTCGTCGGCGAGCCTGGCGATCTGTTGGAGTCCGACTTCGTGAATCTCGCCGGCCTGCATCGGGAGCGTTGTGTAGCGGTGGATGGAGCGTGCGTAGACGAGGTCGCCGTCCGGGAGCCAGTGGAGGCCTTCCTTGCCTTCGGGGCGGGAGACGGGGAGCACCTCGTCGCGAAGGGCATCACGCTGCCGTTCGACGGCCGGTCGGACGAACTCGCGGATCGCGTCGCCGAGTTCCTCTTTCCACGCGGTGGTCTCGTCGGCGGAGAAGTTGGGCGGTGCCTGTGTGTTCAGAAGAGGGTCATCGGCGATCGGGAGAGCGAGCCACTCGCCGAGTTGGGTGATCACACCGTCGACGGCGAACGCCGCCGGCGTGCGACCGGATGTGACGCCCTGGCGGAATCGTTCGGTCATCTGATCGAACGAGCGCCCGTACGCCTTGTACTTCTCGACCATCGCCGCGGCCACCTCGGCCGTCGGAACCGACATCATCGGGGGGAGCAACTTCGCATAGACCTGGAAGCCGAAGATCGGATCGACGGCGAACTCGGCCATGTGCATCTCTTCGAGCGCGGCCTTCGTGTCTGTCTCGAAGATCAGAACCTCGCGAGTGAGGGCATCGTCTGTCGACAAGTCTGCCGGGTCGATGGCATAGGCCCGGGCTCCGAACTCGCGGAGCTTTGCAACGTTGGCGTCTTCGGCTTCACGGCTGAAGTCTTCCCACCGGTCGGCGTAGCGATAATCGCCGCGCATGTGTGCTTCGGTGGGATTCGTCTCGGTGAGGTACTCGAAGTACTCGTCTGCCAGTGTGCGGATGGCGGAGGTTTCCACAGGGGTCCTTTCGTGGTGGGGCTTTCCGTAGGAGGGAACGCGCACTACCTTATCTGGCACTAGCGCCCGTAGCTCAATTTGGACAGAGCGCCTGACTACGGATCAGGAGGTTGGGGATTCGAGTTCCTCCGGGCGTGCTGCTGAGACCCCTGCTATGGCGGGGGTCTCGACGCATTGGGTATGAGTGGAGGGCGGCCGCGGCTCACGACAACGGGCGCGTTCCTGGTCGCGTTCCTGGTTCGGCATGGAATTCCCGTCGTGAGGCACGGTTCAGGGGGCCGACGGCAACGTTCCTGGCAGTCAAGGGGTCAGGGGTTCAAATCCCCTCA
>JBLWQS010000068.1:0-7262 GCA_048452705.1 Acidimicrobiia bacterium | reverse complement strand
AGGATCTTCTCCGTAGCCCCGATGGGATTTGAACCCACGCTACCGCCTTGAGAGGGCGGCGTCCTAGGCCTCTAGACGACGGGGCCATATGTAGGCGACTCGGTGAATCGCCAGCTCGGGGGGAAGGACTCGAACCCTCAATGACGGGACCAGAACCCGGTGTGTTACCGATTACACCACCCCCGAAAGGCGCCGTGAGGATACGACCGGTGATGACCTAATGGCAACCTGTGGTCGTCACGCCGTTCCAGACGCATCTACCCCGCCGGGGACAACCACCGGGGATCGTCGAACCGCTGGACTTCAAGGACGTTGTCGTCGGGATCCTGGAGAAAGGCGTGGTAGATCCCGAATCGGTCATTGTGATCTGGCCCTCGATCGATCCGCCCACCTGCGGCGATGATTCGATTGCACCACTCGTCGACGTCATCGGTCACCAGCGTGACGATGACACCGTCTGTGGACAGGACCGTCTCTTTGAGACATGCACCGATGAAGGCCTCGTTGGTGACCCGGTAGATGTGACAGGTACCTTGGTCGGTGACGAGTCTGAGACCGAGAACTCCTTCGTAGAAAGCACGGCTCCGAGCGAGATCAGACGACGGGAGGAATGTGATCTGCGCGTCGGCGGTCACGAGAGAGCAGCGCGGGCTGTCCGAATGCGATCTAGTGACTCATCACGGCCGAGGATCTCGAGCGACTCGAAGAGCGGCGGGCTGACCGTCGATCCTGAGATGGCGACGCGGATCGGCTGCAGCCCCTTCCGAGCGGACAGTTCACGTTCTTCGAGCATCGCTCGTAGCGCAGTGTCGATGGCCTCAGTGGTCCAAGAGTCGAGGGCTTCGAGTGCTGCGACGGCGCCGTCGAGGGCGATCGGGCCTTCGTCGACCGCCATCACCTTCGACCACGCCTTCTCGTCGTACTCGTCGATGTCCACGAAGAGGAACCGGGCCTGGGATGCGACCTCGGGCAGGAGTTTCGCCCGCTCTTTCACCAGCGGAACGAGCATGGCGTAGCGTGCACGATCGTCGTCGGACAGCGTTCGGCCGACCACTTCCTCTACGAGGGGCAGTGTCACCTCCAGGAACTCGGCGTCGTCCATCTCGCGGATGTAGACACCGTTCATCCACTCGAGTTTCTTGGGATCGAACACGGCCGGGTTCTTCGAAACGGTGGTCAGATCGAACCGGTCGATCATCTCGGCGAGCGAAGCGATCGTCTCGTCGTCCCCGATGTTCCAACCGAGGAGGGCCAGATAGTTGTTCATCGCTTCCGGCAGGTATCCGGCCTCGCGATATGCCGCCATCGCGGTGTCGCCGTGGCGCTTGGAGAGTTTCTTGCCGTCGGGACCCATGAGGAGCGAGAGGTGTGCGTAGATGGCAGGGTCACCACCCATCGCCCGGGTCAGCAGGATGTGCTTGGGCGTGGACGACAGCAGATCCTCTCCCCTGATCACGTGCGTGATGCCGTAGTCGACGTCGTCGACCGTGGACGCGAGGTGGTAGGTGGGGGTGTCGTTGGATCGCAGGATGACGAAATCGTCGACCTGCGCATGTTCGAATCGCATGTCGCCGCGAACGATGTCGACGAACTCGGTCGCTCCTGGTCGGGGCACCTTGAACCGTACGACGGCCGTCTC
Source organism: Acidimicrobiia bacterium (assembly GCA_048452705.1). Taxonomy (GTDB): domain Bacteria; phylum Actinomycetota; class Acidimicrobiia; order Spongiisociales; family UBA5794; genus JAHEEL01. The sequence continues at coordinate 5,623 of JBLWQS010000068.1, read as the reverse complement.
GCCGGCGGCGAGCCGCTCGGCCACCTCGACCTCGGACGGCTCGAGGCTCCCGTCGTATGCCGGAGACGTACCGGCTTCTCGCGCTTCCCTCTTGAAGGCATCGAGCTGCTCGGCCGTTGCGAACGAGTAGTACGCGCTGCCGCGGTTCACAAGGTCCTGGGCCACGCTGCGATACCGGTCGTACCGATCCGACTGTCGGTAAGTCCCGTGGGGCCCGCCGACCACGATGCCCTCATCCCATTCGAGACCAAGCCACCGGAGATGCTCGAGGATGTCCTCCTGGAACTCGTCGGTGCCTCGAGCCGTGTCCGTGTCATCGGAGCGCAGGATGAACGTGCCCCCGTTGTGGTGAGCGAACAGGTAGTTGTAGAGCGCGGTTCGTGCTGCTCCGACATGGAGGTAGCCGGTTGGTGACGGGGCGAAGCGGACGCGCGGCGTCATGTCTGCACCACGGGGTTCATGAGGATCCCGACGCCTTCGATCTCCACTTCGACCCTATCCCCTGGAACGATCGGACCGACGCCCGATGGTGTGCCGGTGAGGATCACATCGCCGGGCAGCAGCGTCATGATCGACGAGATGAACGAGACGAGTTCGCTGACTCCGAACACGAGGTCGGCGGTCGTGCCCGACTGGCGGGTCTCACCGTTGACGCGCGAGACGATCGAGAGGCCCTCCAGGGGATCAAGATTGGTGTCGATCGCCGGACCGAGCGGACAGAAAGAGTCGAACCCCTTGGCTCGTGTCCACTGGCCGTCGGCACGTTGCAGGTCCCGGGCCGTCACGTCGTTCGCCGCCGTGTAACCGATAATGTGGGGTCCGACGTCTTCGATCTTGACATTCCTCGTGACCTTGCCGATCACGACGGCGAGTTCAGCTTCGTGATGAACTTCTTCTGCCTGCTGAGGAATCCGGATCGGCTGCATCGGCCCGATCACCGATGTCGGGGGCTTCATGAACAGCACCGGTGACTCAGGGACGGCGCCGCCCATCTCAGCGGCGTGGTCCGCGTAGTTCTTGCCCACGGCAACAACCTTCGTGGGGATCACGGGCGCAAGCAGTCGGGCATGTTCCCATTCGACAACGGTTTCGGTCGGTTCCCACGCAACGAACGGCGTTCCGCGGTAGATGCGAATGCCTTCGGGCTCGACGGCTCCGTATGTGATGTCGTCGACGTCCGTGTCGACTCTGACGATCTTCATGTTTGGCCTTCTCTAGATCTCGATGAGGGACTCGCCGGAGGCCACACGCTCACGCAGCTCGTCGGCGTTGGCGTCGTAAACGTCGGTCGGGATCCCGGCGATCAGGCGCCTGACCCGAAGCGGGTGGTGGGCCGAGCCGCCGATCGCTGCCGCCCGGACCGGTCCAAAATCACTCTCGGTGTCGTAGCCGAGGATCACGATCGCTGCGTCGATGTCGCCCTTGGTCGGTCCGCGACCGATGAGGGAAGAGCGGGCTGCGGCGACCGCTGCGACCGCTGCATCGGCATCGGCACGATGCTCGTGATCGGCGAGAATCAACTCTCTGTCGGCGACCAGCGCTCGGGCATAGCCTGCGTCTGGCCCCGGCGTGCCGAATGCACCACCCCACGGCATCCCGGTTCCGGTGAGCTCACCCGGCCGATTCGGGGTCCAGGGACGTTCCGGACCGGTGCCGGAGGCTCGTTGCTGGAGTTGGGAGCTCGGAAGTTCGATGTTTGGTTGCTGCGCCATGATTCCACTCGTTCGATTGTGACGTCATGGTAGAAGGCGTTGAGCTAGATGTAGTCGAGCCAATCGGCGTAGCGCTCGTTCGCTCCAGTCACCGCGTCCATGAACATCTCCTGGGCACGTTTCGTCACGGGTCCCGGGCGTCCGTCTCCGACGGGCCGATCGTCGACTTCCCGAATCGGCGTTACCTCGGCGGCCGTGCCGGTGAAGAACATCTCATCGGCGTAGTAGAGATCGGTCCGGGTGACCTCCGCCTCGATGACCTCGTACCCATCGTCGCGCAGCATCGTGATCACCGCTTCGCGGGTAAGTCCCTCAAGGACACCCGAAGCCAGCGACGGCGTGCGAACGACACCGTCCCGAACGAGGAACAGGTTCTCGCCGCTTCCTTCGGCAACGAAGCCATCGGTATTCAGCATGATCGCTTCGTCGTAACCGCCGCGCAGGGCTTCCTGCTTGGCTTGGACCGAGTTGACGTATCCGCCGGTGAGCTTGGCATTCGGCATCAAAGAGTCGTGTCCGATCCGACGCCAGGACGACACCTTGACCCGGATCCCGTTCGTCACGCCATCCTCGCCGAGATAGGCGCCCCACTCCCAGGTGGCGATCATCGTGTGGACCGATGCGCCGGCAGGATTCAATCCCATCGATCCGGTCCCGTAGAAGACCAGCGGGCGGATGTACCCGGACACCAGGCCGTTCGCTGAGAACACATCCTTCGAAGCCTTGACGATCTCATCGACGCTCCACTCGATCGGAATCCCGAGCGCCTTGCAGGATCGGGCCAGGCGCTCGATGTGCTCCGTGAGCCGGAATACCGCCGGTCCCCGATCGGTCTCATAGGCGCGGATCCCTTCGAACGCTCCGGTGCCGTAGTGGAGGCCGTGGGACAGAACATGAATGGTCGCATCGTCCCAATCGACGAATTCGCCATCCATCCAGATGTACTTGGTGGGCTGCATGGTCAGATTCTGCCACAGATCGGAGATCCGGCGAAAGTGGCGCTAAAGAAGACCAAGGACGATCCGGATGACGGCAACCGAGTTGATGGTCACTTCGTCGATGAATCGGACGAAGTCGATTTCCGACTCGCTCCCGGCCAGGTCGGATACGGACCGGATGACGAGACACGGAATGTCGAAGTGTTCAGCGATCTGAGCAACCGCCGCGCCTTCCATCTCGACGGCGTGGGCGCCGAGGTGCACGTGCAGGTCTCTCCTGACGTCTTCGTCGTTCACGAACTGATCACCCGTGGCGATGGTTCCGAAGATCACCCGGGGTTCGCGGTCGAGTACGGGTGCTAGTCGGAGCGTTGAGAGGGATTCTCGTAGTCGGTCGACGAACTCGGAAGGAGCCGTGTATCCGAATCGATCCGTTGGGTTGAGAAACGCAACGTGGCCTGACTGGTAACGATCCAGCCCATCGCTGCCGAGCACACCGGTGTCATGATGAACGACGCGCTCGCCCACAACGACGTCGCCGATCCCAACGGCCTCGTCGAGTGATCCGGCCACCCCGGTGAACAGAACCGCGCCGAACTCGAAGTGGCCGAGGGCCAGGGTTGTCACCATCGCAGCGTTGACCTTCCCGATCCCGACGGTTGCCAACACCACGTCGCGGGTCTCGATTGCACCACGATGGAACTGGTGACCTCCAACCTCGACGCTCTCGACGCCACTCATCGATGCATGCAGCGCGGCGATCTCCTGAGGGAGGGCGCTCATGATGAGAACGGGACGACGCATCCCCGTAGCTTGGCATAACAGACCACAGACCACAGACCACAGACCACAGACCACAGACCACAGACCACAGACCACAGACGACGGACGACGATCATCTCACGCGCGATTCTGGCTGTTGTCTGTTGTCTGTCCGCTGTTGTCTCTTCGCTGTTGTCTACAACCCGTCGAGATAGGCAACCGCGTCTTGGAGTTCCGTGATGACCGGCATCTCGGGAAGGGTCTTGATGATGCTCGGTCCGTAGCTCTTCGTCTGCACCCGCCGGTCGCACAACACGATCATCCCCTCGTCATCCATGCTGCGAATGAGACGTCCCGCTCCCTGCGCCGTCAAGCTCGCGGCACGGGGAAGGTCGACGGTCGCAAATGGTGAGAGACCGGCATCGCTTGCTGCTTCTCGACGGGCGCTCCACAACGGGTCGTCGGGCCGCGGGAAAGGCATTCGATCGATGATGACAACCTGACAGGCATCACCCACGATGTCGACGCCTTCCCAGAAGCCCATGGTGGCGACGAGCACGGAGGTCTCATCATCCCGGAACTCTTCGAGCAGCTTGTTTCGCGGCAGGCTGCCCTGGGTGAGGATCCGATGCTTCCCATCCACGAGTCGTTCCGAGATGCGGGTCACGGCGGCATTCGAAGTGCAGAGGATCAGAGCACGACCACCGGCCGCTTCAACAAGCTGTTGTGCCAACTCCGCGACCGCCTGCCCCCATCCTGATGCAGTCGGCTCCACAAGACCCGGCAGGTAGAGGCGGGCCTGGGTGGCGTAGTCGAACGGGCTGTCGACGGAGAGTGTCATGTACCGCAACGGATCGGGATCGTCGGGATCGGCGTATGGATCCGACATGTCGTCGACCGCGGTGCTGTAGCCAAGGTGTCGAGCGACCGCCTCGAAGCTGCCGCCCACCGTGAGAGTCGCCGATGTGAGGATGGTGGGGCGCCTCGCCGCGAGGTTCTCAGAGTAAGTGTCGGCAACTGAGACCGGCGACGTTCTGAGGACGGGACCGTGCTCGATCCAGCACACATGCCCGGTGACCGGCTCGGTGAGAACGCTGAGGTCCCCCTGTAGATGACCGCCCAGATTGGCCGTTCTCTCCCGTTGTCCCTTGACGACCAAATCGTCGGTCGACGTGTTCCTGGCGAGGGTGTCGATGATCCGAACACTGTTCTGGAGTTTGCGCACGACGTCGGCGGCATGGCCCTCAAGTGGAAGCTGAACCGCTCCGTAGGGAAGCCCCTTGAGCCACGCCTGCACGTCTCCGATCGCGTCCCACAGCCGTGCCACGTGTGTTTGCCGCTCCGCAGCGGGGATGCCGAGGCGCTTGAGGAGATCCGCGGCGGCCCGAGCGTACGCGGCGAACCGACCGTTCGTGAGCGTGATGCCGACACTTGCGCAGAGCGCGTCTTCGAGTCGATGCGCCTCGTCGAAGATGACGGCATCGTGATCCCCCAAGATGGCGCCATCCGAGTTGATATCGGTGCCGTACAAGTGGTGGTTGCAGATCACGAGCTGCGCCTCTCGGGCATCGTTGAGCGCGGCCATGGCGGGGCAGTCGTCCGTGTAGGAACAGCGCCGACCCGGACACTCCATCCCGGAGACGCTGACTTCTGACCACATGCGGTTGTCCACCGCTGCAGGCGCATGATCTCGTTCACCGTCACCCCCCTGCCGCCACCAGTCGATGATGGCGCTGAGATCTCCATTGCCGCCGTCGGTGAGTAGCTGCGGCTGCCGTTCGGCCACCCGGGCGGGACAGAGGTACGACGCGCGACCCTTGACGACGGCCCACGTGGCGTCATGTCCGTGCTCGCGAAGGACGTCAACGATCTCGGGAAGGTCTGCCGCGATCTGATCCTGCAGCGTCTTTGTCGATGTGGCGACCACGATGCGCCGCTGTGAAACGATGGCGGGAACGAGGTAGCCGAACGATTTCCCAACACCGGTTCCTGCTTCACAAATCAGGTGATGCTCGTCGTCGATCGCCTGAGCGACCCACGACGCCATGTCCTGCTGTCCCTGACGCTGCTGTCCTTCGCGATGTTCGATGAGGGCGTCGAGCGCGTCGACGGCCACGATCGGCAACGGCGTGTCAGATGGTGCTGGCATGGCTCTTGTCCGTAGTCCGTAGTCCGTAGTCCGTAGTCCGTAGTCCGTAGTCCGTAGTCCGT
>JBLWQS010000067.1:0-7279 GCA_048452705.1 Acidimicrobiia bacterium | reverse complement strand
ATCCGAAACGCCTTCGATACGCTCGCCGGCCGGTTGGGTGATGATGGTCACGCCACCGTTGTGACCCACGGTGGGGCGATCCAAACCATCATCGGAATGCTGCTCGGCGTTTCCGATCAGTCGACGATTCTCGTGCCGTCGAACGTGTCTCTCACCACCGTCCGCCTCGACGGTGACGACGTTCAAGTGTCGATCTTCAACGATGACCTTCACCTCGACGGCGGAGTCGTCCGCCCGCCGGGATCTCGATTGCGCTTGATTCGCCATGGCCAAACTCTGGGCAACCTCGAGGGCCGCTGGTGGGGTCGAGGGGAGACCCCCCTGTCCGAGCAAGGCCGTAGGCAGGCCGAGATGTTCGCCGATGTCGCCGGTCCGTTCGACGCGATCGTGTCATCGCCGCTGGGCCGCGCTCGTGAGACGGCTGCACCGGTCGCCGCCAAGCAGAACAAGGCTGTCACCATCGTCGACGGCTTCGCCGAGTTCTACTTCGGCGAGTGGGAAGGCCTCAACGTGGCAGAGATCATGGAACGCGACGGTGAAACGTTCCGTCACATACAGATCGACGGGTTCGACGAGCCGCGGGGTCGGATCGGCGAGACATTCCACGGGGTCGGCGAGCGGATGGCGGCTGCCGCGGAGCACGCTGTCTCGAACGGTGATGGAACCGTCGGCGCCTTCACCCACGGCGGGGCCACTCGGGCGTATGCGTCCCTGCTACTCGGGATACCGTTTGCTCATCGCGAGCGACTCCCCGTCCCGCGCAACACCGCCCACATGGAACTCATTTGGACGGAGGGCGAGCCGCGCCTCTCGTCGTACAACGTCGCTTCGCATCTCGGAAACTGACCATGCGGCTGCTCCTCATCACGAACGACTACCCGCCGAAGCCCGGAGGGATCCAGCAATACCTCGGCAACATCATCGACGCCTACCCGGACGAGTTTCACGTCATCGCCCCTGCAGACAAGGACGCCGAACCCGATGACCGGATCAGTCGGAATGAGTCGACGTTCATGTGGCCGACCCCGAAGGTCGCCGACTGGGTTGAGGAGCGAGCGGTGGCGTTCGCTCCCGACGCGATCCTTTTCGGGGCGCCGCATCCCCTCCCGTTCCTCGGCCCACGGCTCCGCGAGCGCCTCGGGGTTCCGTTCGGAATACTCAGTCACGGTGCAGAGGTCACGCTGCCGGCTGCCGCACCGGGAGCGCGCCAGGCGGTCGCCAAGGCGTTGCGCGATGCAGACGTGCGATTCGCCGTCAGCCGTTTCACCGCCGACCGGGTGCAGCGACTCACCGGCAAGGACGTCGTCTTCGTCGGAGCAGGCGTTGACATCGAGACCTTCACGCCGCCACCCAACGGAACCAACGATGTCCCCGTCGTCGGATGCGTTTCACGATTCGTGCCGCGCAAAGGCCAGCATCGACTGATCGAGGCGGCTGCGAGGCTCGATCGGCCGGTCGAACTGCTGCTCGTCGGCAAGGGTCGGAAAGAGGCACAGCTTCGCAAACTCGCCGACAAACTCGGTGTGCGTGCGCGATTCGCCGTCGACGTACCGTGGTCGGATCTCCCCGGGCTCTATCGGGAGATGGATGTCTTCTGTATGCCGTGCAAATCACGATGGGGAGGACTCGAGGTAGAGGGTCTCGGGTTGGTGTTCCTCGAGGCGGCCGCGACCGGACTGCCGGTCCTCGCCGGGGACTCCGGTGGTTCCCCGGAGACGGTGATTCCCGCCGAGACCGGCTACGTCGTTCATTCGGTCGACGACATCGTCGAGGGCTTGACGATGCTCCTCGATGATCCGGCTGATGCCCGCCGAATGGGCCTCGCCGGTCGCCGCTTCGTGGAGGATGTTTTCACCTGGCCCAAGGTCGTTGAGCGGTTCCGGGAGGGCTTGGAAATCTGACGCTCTTTCGCCGGGAGAGAGTCATTGTCTTGACAACAGGGCCATACTCCCGCATCGTTGAGGCCTTCCCCGACTACCAGATCGCTACTCATTCATGCCCAAACACCTCGTCATCGTTGAGTCCCCGGCGAAAGCCAAGACCATCGGCCGCTATCTCGGAGACGATTTCGTCGTCGAATCCTCCGTCGGTCACATTCGCGACATCCCGACGAAGGTCGGGGAAGTGTCCGAAGCGAAGAAGGCCGCATGGAAGGCCAGCCGGTTCGGCATCAACATCGCCGACGGTTTCAAACCCATGTACGTCGTCACGCCCAACTCGAAGAAACAAGTGGCAGCGTTGCGTAAGGAGATGAAGGGAGCCGACTCTCTGTACCTCGCGACTGATGAGGATCGGGAGGGTGAGGCGATCGCCTGGCACCTGCTGGAAGTTTTGAAGCCCACCGTGCCGGTTCACCGCATGGTGTTCCACGAGATCACGGAGAATGCGATCCGCGACGCGGTCGAGAATTCTCGGGAGATCGACCAGCGGATCGTTGCGGCCCAGGAGGCGAGGCGCGTTCTCGATCGCCTATTTGGCTACGAAGTCTCCCCGGTCCTTTGGCGCAAGGTCCAACGAGGCCTCTCGGCCGGACGCGTCCAATCTCCGGCGACCCGCATCATCGTCGAGCGCGAGCGGGAGCGGCTCGCATTCGTTGCTGCGGAGTACGCCGGCGTCGTCGGCATGTTCACGCCGGTTGGAGAGGACACCGAGTTCGAGGCCAAGCTCGTCACCGTCGATGACGGGCGCGTAGCGACCGGCAAAGACTTCGATCAAGCCGGCATCCCACGCAAGGACCGCGTCGTCCTCGCCCCGGGCGCCGCCGCAACGCTTGCAGCAGAGCTCGGCGAAGTGCCGTTCACCGTCGCATCGGTGGAACGCAAGCCGTACACCCGTCGACCCTATGCGCCGTTCCGCACCGCAACGCTGCAGCAGGAAGCCGGGCGCAAACTGCGATTCGGGGCGCGCCGGACGATGTCCGCGGCCCAGCGTCTCTACGAGAGCGGGTTCATCACTTATATGAGAACCGACTCGACCAACTTGTCGGGGACTGCACTCAGCGCTGCTCGCTCCCTCGTTGCCGGACGGTTCGGTGAGAACTATCTCCCGGATTCTCCGCGCTTCTATGGCAAGAAGGCGAAGGGAGCGCAGGAAGCTCATGAGGCGATCCGCCCGGCCGGTGAACGATTCCAGGACCCCAAGGCCGTTGTTGCTTCGTTCGGTGCGATGTCCGATGAGACCCGGCTGTACGACCTGATCTGGAAGCGCACCGTCGCAAGCCAGATGAAGGATGCGAAAGGCGAGAGCCTGCAGCTGCGGCTTGCCGGCACCGCTGCGACGAGTGGCCGAGCCTGCGAGTTCTCTGCGAGTGGCCGCACGATCCTGTTCGCCGGATTCCTGAAAGCCTATGTCGAGGACATCGACGATCCCGAAGCCACGCGGGATGACCAGGAGAGCCATCTGCCCGAGTTGGATGAGGGACAGGCGCTCGACGCCGTCACGATGAACTCGACGGTGCACGAGACGAAGCCTCCGGCCCGGTACACAGAGGCCAGTCTTGTCAAGAGACTCGAAGAGCTCGGAATCGGCCGACCCTCCACGTATGCATCGATCATCTCGACGATCCAGGATCGCGGATACGTCCGCAAACACGGCTCCGCTCTGGCTCCGACACTCAAGGCCTTCGCCGTTGTCGGTCTCCTCGAACAGCACTTCGGGGACTACGTCGACTACGACTTCACGGCGCTCATGGAGGAGGACCTCGACAAGATCGCCGGCGGTGAAGAGGAGATGGCTCCCTACCTCGAACGCTTCTACTCAGGGAGCGGTGATCATTCAGGGTTGGAGGCTCTCGTTTCGGACAAGGCTCTCGAGGCGATCGATCCGCGCGAGATCAACTCGTTTCCCATCGGCGAGGCTGGCGACGGCGCAGCGATCGTGGCACGGTGCGGACAGTACGGGCCATACCTCGTCCACGGCGAGCAGAGGGCATCGATCCCGGAAGATCTTCCCCTCGATGAGCTCACCGTGGAGAGAGCGATCGAACTGCTCGATGCTCCATCCGATGACCGCACGCTCGGCGAAGATCCCGACACCGGCCTCACGGTGTTCGCCAAAGCCGGACGCTTCGGACCGTACGTCCAACTCGGAGAGCACGACCCCGACACGAAGACCAAGCCGAAAACGGCATCCCTCTTCAAGGCGATGTCAACCGAGACTGTGACGCTCGACGAAGCGCTCCGGCTCCTCACGCAGCCCCGAACGGTCGGAAAACATCCCGAAGACGGCAAACCGATCACCGCTCAGAACGGCCGCTACGGACCGTACGTGAAGTGGGAGAAGGAGACCCGCAGCCTGGATGAAGAGGAAAAGATCTTCACGATCGACCTCGATGGTGCGGTTGCGCTGCTCTCCCAACCGAAGAAGCGTGGCGGGCGCAAGGCGGTGGCGCCGTTGAAGGAGTTCGGCGACGATCCCAATACCGGGACGCCCATCGTATTGAAGAACGGGCGGTTCGGCCCCTATGTCACCGACGGGGAGACGAATGCGTCGCTGAGAGTTGCCGACTCGGTCGACACCATCACAGCCGAGCGGGCCATCGAGCTTCTTGCGGAACGCCGGGCAAAGGGCCCCGCGAAGAAGAAGACGGCAAAGAAGAAGACGGCAAAGAAGGCTCCGAAGAAGAAGGCTCCGAAGAAGAAGGCTGCAACGAAGAAGAAGGCTGCAGCGAAGAAGAAGTAGTACGTAATACGTCGTACGTAGTACGTACTACTGCCTGTCTGTTGTCTGTTGATTCGGATCCTCGTGGAACCGAACTGTGCAAAACTGTTGCCGGTGAATCAGAGAGTGAGGTGCGAGATCCTGTGAGCCTTCCGTACGTTGCTTTCGAGGGCATCGAGGGCGCAGGCAAGTCGACCGTGGCTCAACGTGTCGGTGAGCGACTCGAGTCAGACGGTCGAACGGTGGTCCGGGTTCGCGAACCGGGCGGCACCGTGGTCGGTGAGCGCATCAGAGCGATCCTTCTTGGACATGATCTCGAACCCGATCCATGGACCGAAGCACTGCTCTTCGCTGCTGCCCGGGCACAACTCGCGGCCGAAGTGGTCGGTCCGGCTCTCGCCGAGGGGGCGTGGGTCCTCTCCGACCGGTCGGTTTACTCCTCACTCGCATATCAGGGAGCGGGTCGGGGCCTCGGGATCGATGCCGTGAGGAACGTCAACGAACCTGGTCTTCAAGGTGTCTGGCCGAGCCGCGTCATCCTCCTCGCGATCGACCCCGCCGAGGGTCTGCGTCGGCAGGACGTTGGTGACCGCATCGGCGATGAAGGAGTCGAGTTCCAGCAGCGTGTCGCGGACGGCTTCGCAGCCGCGGCGGCATTCGAGCCGGACCGCTTCACGATCATCGATGGCGGCGGTCCGCTCGAAGACGTCGTCGATGAGGCATACCGAGAGATTCGGAGTCGATGGTGAGTGCGTTCGGTGGGATGATCGGTCACCGGGGCGTCGTTGAATTCCTGCGTCGCGAGATCGGCCGCCCGGCTCAGTCATATCTCTTCGTTGGCCCGTCGAGTGTGGGGAAGTCGACGATCGCTCGCAAGTTCGCTGCGGCGTTGATGTGCGGAGATGACTCGGGCTGCTTCAACCGGGTCATGGCGGGAATCCATCCGGACCTCGTGCTCATCGAGCCAGAGGGTCGCGCTTCTATCACCGTCGACCAAGCTCGTCGAGTCGTATCCCAAGCGACCCGCACACCGCTTGAGTCGGACAGGAAGGTCTTCCTCTTCGAGGAGGGCGGCATGATGAATGACGAAGCTGCCAATGCCCTTCTCAAGACGTTGGAGGAGCCGACGTCGGCAACCGTATTCGTCATCGTTACGGAGACCGAGGACGATCTGCCATCCACTGTGGCGAGTCGCTGCCGGACCGTCGTGTTCGGCCGGGTGTCGGAGAGCGAAGTCGCGGAAGGTCTTGTTGCTCTCGGCGTAGCGGAAGGACAGGCGACCGAGGCTTCCCGCATCGCCGGCGGTCGACCCGGCCTTGCCCTCGCCCTTGCGACCGAACCCCAGGTCGCTGTCTACCGGAGACTCTGGCTGAGCATTCCGATGAGGCTCGGTGAGCACCCTGGGGATGCCTTCCGCCTTGCGGATGAGACGATGGAGTCGGCCCAGCCACTTCTCGCAGCTCTGAAGCAGAGGCAGCAGGAAGAGCGGGATACTCTTGGCGACGATGCGCCGAAGTCGTTTCGCGACCGCCAGACCAGGGAGCTCAAGCGAGCCACTGATGCCCTGTACGTGACCGGCCTCGAGATCCTCGCTTCGTTCTATCGCGATGTAGCCGCCGCGCAGTTCGGCGTGCCGGTCCGGAATACCGACGTTCCGATTGCCGCCCTCTCGTCGATTACGCCGAGGCAGGCTGTCGCCGGTGTCGAACGGGTTCTCTCCGCCATCGAATCGTTGGCGGCGAACCAGCGACCACAGCTTGCCTTCGCGAACCTCTTCGCAGAACTCGCCGGCCATGCGTAGCGTCCGTCGGATTCCGTCGGAGTTCGCGACCCGCATCGTGAACATTCCGACGCGGATCGCCGCTCGTGGGCTCCTCGATTTCGAAGTTAGCGGCACGGAGAACATCCCGAAACGGGGACCGCTCGTGATAGCGGCCAACCATCTGTCGCATCTTGATCCGCCGCTCGTCATGAACGCCGTCGGTCGGCTCGTTCGCTTCATCGCCGTCGACGAGCTGTTCGGAAATCACCTGGCCTTCGACGTCGTCACCGGATTCTTCGGTGCGATCCCGACCGATCGAGACGGAGTACCGCTCAGGGCTCTTGAAGAAGCGGCCCTGCATCTGCGACGCAACGGCACCGTCGGGGTGTTCCCCGAGGGTCGGCGAGTCGAGTACTGGGGAGAGACGGAACCGAAGCGTGGCGCCGCGTGGTTGGCGTGGATGGGCGGTGCGCCGCTGCTTCCGGTGGCGATCCATGGAACAGAGCGCACACTCGGGCCTGCGAACCGGGGGATACATCGGACCGCCGTTCGCATCTGGATCGGGGAACCACTCGCGTGGTATGACTTCGCGACCCGGGAGGATCCGCTCGGAGCCATGACGGATGCGTGGAGCGAGTTCGTCGACTCCAAGCTCGGACCGTGGTGGCCGAGGGTGCGGTCAAGTCGATGACCTCGATGGCTCCGTAGCCGGTTATCGGGCACTTCGGATTTCGGCGGGGTCGGAGAGGGTCGGGGAGACAGCAGGCAGTAGTACGTCCGACGTATGACGTAGTACGACCCCGGATTGGGGGAGACGTCCGTTTCTCGAGGTTCGCGATTGACGCGTTGAGTTTCTCA
>JBLWQS010000066.1:0-7295 GCA_048452705.1 Acidimicrobiia bacterium | reverse complement strand
GTGCGATCGCACGCCAGGGCGTCGTGCAGGACTGGATCGCAGAGTCCCGGTGGCGCATCAACCAGGCCCGCCTCCTTGTGCTGTACACGGCCTGGAAACTCGACACGGTCGGGAACCGCGAGGCCCGGAGGGAGATCTCGGAGATCAAGGTGGTCGTTCCGCAGATGACGTTGTGGGTGCTCGACAAGGCCATCCAGGTCTACGGTGCCGCCGGCGTCTCAGATGACACCCCCCTTGCCCGCATGTGGGCGGCAGCAAGGACCCTCAGAATCGCGGACGGCCCCGACGAAGTGCACCAAATGGTGATCGCGCGTCGCGAGATCGGTCGGTAGAGCCAACAGCCAACAGACAACAGACAACAGACAACGAAGACCAACCCACATTCGGTTCTGGCTGTCGTCTGTCAGCTGTTGTCTGTCGTCTGTCTAACCGAAGAGCCGGTGCCACATGCGCTTCATCCAAGTGTCCGACCCCGGCTTCGGCAGTTCGCCGAGTACCGCTTCGAGGTGGTCTGGCGGTAGATCGCCGACCAGGGCGATGGCCGTACCCGGAGCGTTCCACATCACCCAGAGGCTCGCCGGATTGATGACCCGCCAGTAGGCGTACCCGTCGACGGCGTATGGGAGCTCATCGTCGATCGCAGCTTCCCAGTTCACTCGACCGCTCGTCGTGAATACTGAGAACGAGAACAGACCGTCCGTGTAGAACGCCTGGCTGGCGCCCTGGGGCCCGGCGTACACGTCGACGAGTTGGTATCCGGCCGCATCAACCGGGAGTCCGACCTGGTCCACCGGCAGCATCATCTCGTAGGAGTGTTCGTCCATCGATGCCATCGCCGGGTCGGCCGATACCGAGAACTCGAGCATCGACGAGTACCGGAACACGGTCCCGTCCTCTGCATAGACCTCGGTTGCCAGCGGTGCTGCGGTCGACTGGTCAACAACCATCCGCATCCTCAGGGAACCCGCTTCGGTGACTTCGAGAACGTATGCCGATCGCCCGAGGTGTTCCGTCATATCCCCGTGCGAGACGGCGTACCGGGCGTCGAGATCGACGTGTGTGGCACCGATGAACGACAGGGCTGCTTCGGCAGGACCGTCGAGGCGCATTCGGCCTCCGCCGATCGTTGCGTAGGACGACCCGGATCCCAGCGTGGCCGTGCCGCTGAGGTGTTGGATCTCGACGACGCCAACGCTCTCGAACCCGTCCCACGTCGTCCCGACCACTCGGCGACCGGAGTAGACGGCATCACCCGCATCGGCGAGATAGTCGGCGAGGTCGTCGGCCAGAGCGGGACCCACGGACGCGATCACGAATGCTGCGACAAGGCCACCGGTCATGAGTGCCCGGCGAATGATCATGGCGCCGCCACCTGGATCGCAGGCGGGAGAACAGCGAAGCCGGGCTCGGCCGACGCCCTGGCAACGTGGTGGGTCGCGAGATCATCCAGTACGAACACCGGTTCTTCCCCACCGCCGACGGCGAGCCCCACGAGGAGCGCTGCAGCCGCTGCAGCACCGATGCCGCCCGCGACGATGCGCCGACGGTGGTGAGGGGCGGACACCGCAGGGATCTCGCCGGTCATCGTCGTCTCGACGCCGGGGAGGGAGCGGACGGCAATCCTGGCCCGGTCGAGTTCCTGGAGTTCGGCGCGGCAGTCGGAACAGTCGACGATGTGCTTCGTAACCCGTCGGTGTTCCAACGTGACCAATTCACCATCCAGGTACGCGGACAGCCGATCACCGAGATGACCGTCGGGAAGAAGGGCCGCGGGAACCTCGAACTCGGGCAGAAGACGGAGGGCCGTACGAACGTCGCGCACGGCCAGGAACTCTTCGACAGCTTGCTCATCCCCATCGAGCAGCCGGCTCACGATCGTCACCTCTTCCGGCGTCAACTGACCATCGAGGTATGCGGAGAAGAGTTCGCCGTGTTGATCGGGATCGAAGATCAGATCGGCCATGTCAACATCCCTCTCAGGAGCTTGCGGCCGCGATGGATCCGACTCCGCACCGTACCGACCGGGACATCGGTCGCTTCAGCGATCTCGTCATAGGACAGGCCAACGACGTCGCAGAGCACGACCGCCTCGCGGAATTCGTACGGGAGTTTGAGGAGCGCCGACTGCACATCGTCGGAGAGGCGGATCGAAGCGAGCACCTCGTCTGGGGATGGGCTCGAGCCAAGGGTGTGGTGATCTCCTTCGGGTAGTGCCGACTCCGGGCGACGCTTCTTCTTCCTGATACCGTCGAGGAAGGCGTTGCGGGTGATGCGCCAGAGCCAGCCGTCGAACGAACCCGGCTGATAGGAAGGCAACCCCTTCCGGACACGAAGAAGGACCTCTTGAACGAGGTCGGCGGAATCGTCGGGGTTACCGGTGAGGCGGTAGGCGAAGTTGTAGATCTTGCGCCCATAGCGATGCGCAACGTCTTCCCAAGTCGGTGCTAGTTCGTCAGTCATGTCTCCCCACTACCGAAGGAGAAACGCCCGACAGACCGATCAGGTTCCCGATACTTGACCCAGAATCAGACTTCTTTGGACTCGGTCTTGGCGTCATCGTCGTCAACGCCTTCTTCGACACCCTTCTTGAACTCCTTCGTCGAGGCACCGATCGATCGAGCCAATCCGGGGAGCTTTGAGGCGCCGAAGAGCAGGAGGACCACCACAAGGATGATCAACAGCTCCGGCCCACCGAGGTTCTTGATGAAAGCAAAAAGCACAGAGTTCCTTTCGTGGATCTGATTCTAGGCGACTCGCAGTGTTCGGGTAACGGCCGTCTGGCCGTAGTCCGTAATCCGTAGTCCGTATTCCGTAATCCGTAGTCCGAGAAGACTCGGCCGTATACACATGCTGAGTACGGACTACCGAGTACGGACTACGCCGCCCGGAGGGCGGTCACTGGACCGCGAAGCCGTCTACGAATGCTTGGAGGCGTTCTCTCGTGATGAAGCGGCAACGGGGATCGGCGCGCTCCTTCTCGTGGATGAGGTACGGCCCGTACTTGTCGGTGATGAACAGAGCGCGCCCCGGGCTGACCTGGGCGACCTGGATGCCGAACGAGTTGACCATACGTTCGAGGAGTTCGGGGTGTTCACCGTCGGCGTGCGGGGCAACGATGACCAGCACTTCAAGGCCGGCTTTTCGGGCCATGTACATCTCCGCGTTCCCGCTCTCCAGGGTCGACAGGCCTGCCCTCTCAACCTCGACTCCGTAGCCCGCAGTCCTGAGAAGCGAAATCGACAGATCCTGAAGCGAGACATTGGTCGGGTCGATCCCGGTAGCCCGGAGCCGCGCTTCGACAGATTTCGCGATGACGATCTCGTCGAGGAATGGGGGAAGGCCCTCTTCCGGCGCACGATCGGCGACTCCGGGTTGGAACTCGAAGTCCTTCTCGCCGAGATGGACGAGCGGGTCGTAGCCCGAACTCGCAGCGTGGGGAACGAGTTCGGGAGCGGCGATCTCGGGGATCTCACCCGGGATCTCAAACTCGACGACACCCACCTCGACCGACTCCTCACCGCGACGTCCGAAGACCTTGGCTTGGGTGACCTGTTCGATCGGGAGACCGTGCGTCTTCTTCTCGTGCATTACAAGCGACGCGTCATGACACAGCAGGTCTCGAAGATGGTCATCCATCTCGTCATCGGGCAGCGGTACGGCGTAGTAGATCTCAGCGACGTCCCCGTGGACATGGAAGTCGGCGAGGATCGGTCGGAGTTGGTCTCGTGCAACACGGGCGGGACGGGAACCGACGCTGATATCCGAGGGTGTGCTCTTCATGATCGACATACCTGCCCAGATGATCCCCAGGAGGATCATGCCGACGACAACGACGATGATGGCGGTGACGGTGGGACTCAATCCGGCGACTCCTTCGTGTGATGCGCTACTTGGATTCTACGCCGTCCCACCGTGCGGGAGGTACTCGCTAGTCCGTAGTCCGTAGTCCGTATTGCGTACTCCGTACTCCGAGAAGACACGTCCCAGGGTGCGAGAGCGATACGGAATACGGACTACGGAGTACCGAGTACACCGGCTTCTCCGGTCACACTGCTTTGCGGCGGGTTGCCGCGATCTGGCGCTCTTTGCGAATCTTGCGGCGCTCACGTTCGGACATGGCCCCCCAGATTCCGAACTTCTCACTCGACACGATCGCGAATTCGAGGCACTCATCGAGAACGGTGCACTCGCGGCAGATGCCCTTGGCGGTACGGGTTGAGGCTCCGCGTTCGGGAAAGAAGAGGTCGGGATCGGCTCCGCGACAGTTGGCAAAGTCCTGCCACGACATGTCGAAACCCTCGGCTTGAAGGGCTTCGATGAACTCGCCAAACATGAGGTCTCCCGGGAAGGTGTAATTACAACAATGGGATTCTCCCAACACCGCGCGCGCTTGTCAACCTGAATCTCGACGCGCGCCTTGTCATGCAACGTTCGCGGCCGTTTCGACAGACCGAGTTGATGGCGCGATAATCATTCCGTCGAACTATCGGAGGAACACACAGTGACGACGAAGACACGTCGCCTCGAGGTCAACCGGCGATCCGGATGGAACTCCTGGCTCAGGCCCTTCTTCACTTCCGACATCGGGATGAAGTGGATGATGGCGTTGACCGGTGCCGGACTGCTCGCCTACGTCCTGGTCCACATGATCGGCAACATGAAGATCTTCCTGGGGCCGGAGGACCTGGATCATTACGCGGAGGCGCTGCGAACACTCCTCTACCCGATCGTGCCAGAAAGCGGCGTGCTCTGGCTCTTCCGCATCGGCCTCCTAGCGATGTTCGGTATCCACATTTGGTCGGCCGCCGTCCTGACACTCAGGAATCGTGCGGCACGCGGGAAGGTCCGCTACGAGGCGACGCGCCAGTACTCGGCCGTCAACTACGCCAACCGCACAATGCGCTGGGGCGGCGTCATCATCCTGCTCTTCGTCATCTTCCACGTCATGGATCTCACGACGGGAACGTTGAACCCCGACTACGTGCACGGGGAGGTCTACAACAACGTGATCTACAGCTTCCAACGCTGGTACATCGCGCTGTTCTACGTGATCGCACAGATCGCTCTCGCCTTCCACATCTACCACGGGGCCTGGAGCATGTTCCAGAGTCTCGGTCTCTCCAACCCCCGATACAACGACTGGCGCCGATGGTTCGCTGTGGCTTTCGCACTCGCGCTCCTCATCGGGAACTCATCGATCCCGATCGCCGTGCAGTTCGGTCTCCTCACGGTCTCCGGCTGAGAAAGGGCACCATCGTGACAACAGAACACACTCCCATGCTCGACGCAAAGATCCCGGACGGACCACTCGCAGAGAAGTGGACGAAGCGCAAGTTCGACGTGAAGCTCGTCAACCCATCCAACCGTCGCAAGTACGACATCATCGTGGTGGGCACCGGCCTTGCAGGAGCCGGCTCGGCGGCCGCGCTCGGCGAACTCGGCTACAACGTCAAGGCCTTCACCTACAACGACTCGTCTCGCCGGGCGCACTCGATCGCCGCTCAGGGTGGTATCAACGCTACGAAGAACTATCCGAACGACAACGACAGCGTCTTCCGTCTGTTCTACGACACCGTCAAGGGCGGGGACTACCGCTCTCGAGAGGCGAACGTCTACCGGCTCGCCGAAGTCGCCGACTCGATCATCGATCAGACGGTCGCTCAGGGTGCCCCGTATGCCCGGGAGTACGGCGGCATGCTCGACAACAGGTCGTTCGGTGGCGCTCAAGTATCCCGGACCTTCTATGCCCGCGGCCAGACCGGCCAGCAGCTCCTTCTGACGGCCTATCAGGCACTGGCGCGACAGGTCGGACTCGGAACGGTGGAGCTGTTCACCCGCACCGAGATGGTCGAACTCGTGATGAAGGATGGACGGGCGGTCGGCATCGTCACCCGTGACCTCGTTACGGGAGCGATCGAGAGTCACTCAGCCCACGCTGTTGTGCTGGCCACCGGCGGCTACTCGAACGCCTACTTCCTGTCGACCAACGCGATGAACTGCAACGGCACGGCCATATGGAGAGCCCACCGGAAGGGCGCCCTGTTCGCCAATCCATCGTTCACGCAGATCCATCCGACCTGCATCCCGGCAAGTGACGAGCATCAGTCGAAGCTGACGCTGATGTCTGAGTCGCTTCGCAACGATGGGCGGATCTGGGTATCGAAGACCGCCAACGACGACCGCGCTGCGAACGACATTCCAGAGGACGAGCGGGACTACTACCTCGAACGGCAGTACCCGGCATTCGGCAACCTCGTCCCACGAGACGTCGCATCCCGGTCGGCGATGCGCATGGTCCAGGACGACAAGGGTGTGGGTCCGTTGAAGAACGGCGTGTACCTGGACTTCGCAGACGCCATCGGTCGCCTGGGGCGCCAGGTGATCGAGGATCGCTACGGGAACCTCTTCGAGATGTACGAGCGCATCACCGATGAGAACCCGTACGAGGTTCCGATGCGGATCTACCCGGCCCCCCACTACACCATGGGCGGCCTCTGGGTCGACTACAACCTCGAGACCACGATCCCGGGGCTGTTCGCTTCCGGCGAAGCAAACTTCTCGGATCATGGAGCGAACCGGCTCGGAGCCTCGGCGCTCATGCAGGGCGTGGCCGACGGCTACTTCGTTCTGCCTGCGACGATCTCCGGGTATCTGGCGAACTGGCTCAACGTGACTCCGGTTCCCACCGACGACGAGGCGTTCGTGGACGCGGAGCAGTCGGTGAAGGACCAGATCGATAGGTTCCTCTCCGCCAACGGCACCCACTCGGTCGACTACTTCCACCGGCGCTTGGGCAAGATCATGATCGACAAGTGCGGCATGTCACGCGACCGCGAGGGTCTCGAATGGGCGCTTGAGGAGATCCCGAAGATCAAGGCCGAGTTCTGGAGCGATGTGAAGGTGCTTGGTACGAACGAGTCGTTGAACCAGTCGCTCGAGCGTGCCGGCCGGGTCGCCGACTTCTTCGAGCTCGCAGAGTTGATGGTCCGCGACGCCCTCCAGCGCGAGGAATCGTGCGGTGGCCACTACCGCGTCGAACACCAAACCGAAGATGGGGAGGCCAGGCGCGACGACGAGAACTTCGCGTACGTGTCCGCATGGGAGTGGCGTGGTGAAGACTCGCCGCCCACCCTCCACAAGGAGGAGTTGGAGTTCGAGTACGTGGCCCTGACGCAGAGGAGCTACAAATGATGGACATCACCCTCCGCGTATGGCGACAGGCCTCAGCCGACGCCGAGGGCGGATTCGAGACATACGAAGCCAAGGGCATCAGCCCCGATGCCTCGTTCTTTGAG
>JBLWQS010000065.1:0-7341 GCA_048452705.1 Acidimicrobiia bacterium | reverse complement strand
GGAGATCGCGTCTGCAGCCCCGGGGAAGAGACCGCTACGAAGGGGAACTTCGTCTGCAATGACGGAGAGATCCTCATCCCCGGGTGGGTCGCGCTCATCGGGGCGAAGAACTACACGAGGGTTGTGACGAATCCGTTGATCCGAGAGGCATTCTTCAAGGTATTCCTCTGGAACGTGGTCTTCGCCCTCCTCACCGTCGTGCTCACGTTCGGAATGGGTCTGATCCTCGCGATCACGTTGCATCACTATCGGATGAAGGGCCTCAAGTTCTACCGCTCGGTCTTCATCATCCCGTACGCGATCCCTGCGTTCCTATCGATCCTCGTGTGGCGCGGCCTCCTCAATTCGTCGTTCGGCGTGATCAACGCCACGCTCGATCCGGTCTACAACCTGCTCGGCATGGACCCGATCCGCTGGCTTTCGGACCCCACGTGGGCGAAGGTCGCGGTTCTCCTCGTCAACCTGTGGCTCGGCTTCCCCTACATGTTCCTCCTGGCGACCGGCGCACTCCAGTCGATCCCCTCCGACATCCAGGAGGCGGCGCGCACGGATGGGGCGAGCGGTCTCAGAGTGTTCTGGAAGATCACGTTCCCGCTCCTGATGGTCGCTCTCGCACCGCTGTTGATCGGCTCGTTCGCCTTCAACTTCAACAACTTCAACCTGATCTACCTTCTGACCAACGGCGGTCCGCCGGTGATCGGGGCGGCCGTCCCGGTCGGACACACCGATATCCTCATCTCGTTCACGTTCAATCTCGCCTCCGCGTCGGGCCGCGGTAACAACTTCGGCCTGGCAGCAGCGATCACGATGTTCATCTTCCTCATCGTGCTGGTGATCTCGGCGTTCAGTTTCCGCTTCACGAAACGGTTGGAGGAGATCTATGGCAGCCTCTGACAAAGAACTCGAGGCAAGGGTCGAGGCGGCCGCCAAGACGGGTGGCCAGCGCGGCATGTCCTTCGCGTGGCGCCGGGCTAAGAAGCCGAAGATCGTCTATCCGCCACAGAGTCCGAGAATGTGGATCAAGACCGTGGGATGGCGTCACCTGATCGCGATCCTCGCTGCGATGTTCGCTCTCTATCCGGTTCTCTACATCGTGTCGGCATCCCTGAGCACGAACGACAGCCTGGCCAGTGCGACCATCATCCCCAAGGACGTGTCTCTCGACTCCTACCGGGAATTCTTCAATCCCGAGAACCCCAACATCACGCCGTTCACCACCTGGCTACGGAACTCGTGGATCGTGTCGCTCACCGCTGCCTCGCTCAACGTCGCACTCGCCGCCATGGCGGCATACGCCTTCTCACGATTCCGCTTCAAGGGCCGCCGAACAGGCCTGCTCGGACTCCTCCTCGTCCAGATCTTCCCCCAGTACCTCGCATTCGTCGCGATCCTGCTGATCATGATCAACATCGGGAACGTCTTCCCTGCGATCGGTCTCGACACACTCGCCGGCCTCACGCTCGTCTACTTGGGCGGAGCCATTGGATTCAACACGTTCCTGATCAAGGGGTTCATGGACTCGATTCCCGAGTCCCTCGACGAGTCCGCCCGCGTTGATGGGGCCGGTGTCGGAACGATCTTCTGGAAGATCATCCTCCCACTCACCAGACCTGCGTTGGCTGTGATCTTCGTCATCAGCTTCATCACCCTGTTCGGCGAATTCCTGTTGGCGAGGACGCTCCTGTCAACCACGAGCAACTTCACACTCGCCGTCGGTCTCCAATTGTTCGCGACCGCCGACTACGGAGCGAAGTGGGGATTGCTGAGCGCCGCAGTGGTGGTCGCGTCCCTGCCGATAGTCCTCACGTTCATCATCGCCCAACGGGCGATCGTCTCCGGACTCACGGGCGGGGCGGTCAAGGGCTAACCGGCGCTACGCCACCCAGGCCCACATCACCCATATGGCCATCATCATCAGGCCAACCGCGAGCTGCACTCCCGAGGCAAGCAGCATCGACTTGAGCGTTGCCCAGGTCGCTCCGAGAGCGCCGGTGATGTGACGTTCCCGCACGATCGTGGTGACCAGGATGCCGACCGCGAATCCGAGCGGAGCCCCGACGATCGGTACGACGAAGAATCCTGCGACAGCGAAGCCGATGGCGACGAGTTGGCCCCACCAGGGAACACCGACCGACGCTGCCGCCCGTTGCGGGAGGTAGAACGCTGAGGCCGTGCCGGCGATCGCCAGGACCGTGATCAGCGCCATAGCGAACCACCCGCCCGCGGTGAATCCGGCAAGGATCCCATACGCCACGGCCGCGAACCAGATCACCCACAGGCCGGGGAGGATCGGCAGCACGGTGCCGGCGACGCCGATCACCATGACGACCGCTACCACAATGATGAGCAGCGTGTCTGCGGTCACCCGTCTGACCGGGTGCTCTCCTCAAGCAGCATGGCGATGTCTTTGACGATGACGGTCTCTTCGACACCCAGGTCGCGGACACCATCGTCGACCATCACGAAGCAGAAGGGGCAACCGGTCGCGATGACGTCGGTGCCGCACGCGACGGCTTCCTCGGTCCGCTCGATGTTGATCTTCTTGCCGGTGTCTTCCTCGAACCACATCTTCCCACCGCCGGCGCCGCAGCAGAACGAGTCGCTCTCGGCACGCGGCATCTCGACTCGCGTCCCGATCGAATCGACGATCCCGCGAGGCTCCTCGTACACGTCGTTGTAGCGGCCGAGGTAGCACGGATCATGGAAGGTGACCGTCTGCCCGTTCGACTTGGGCGTGATCCGCCCCTCGTCGACGAGGCGCATCAGGAGGTCGGAGTGATGGATCGTCTCGTAGTCCCCTCCGAACTGTGGATACTCGTTCTTCAGGGTGTTGAAGCAGTGAGGGCACTGGGTGACGATCTTGGTAACTCCGAGATCGTTCAGCGTCTCGATGTTCTGCAACGCCAGACCCTGGAACACGTATTCGTTGCCCGTGCGACGCGCAGGATCGCCGGTGCAGAGTTCCTTCTTCCCAAGGATGGCGAAGTCGACGTTGGCCTCATGCAAGAGCTTCGCCGTCGCGATCGTGACCTTCTTGTTCCGATCATCGAACGACCCGGCGCAACCAACCCAGTAGAGGTACTCCGCCGTCACCCCAGGATCGTCGAGGAACTTCACCTCGAAGTCGAGTTCCTTGACCCAGTCTCCGCGGGTCGTCTGGTCCATCCCGTAGATGTTCGAAGAGTTCTCGAGACTGACGTAGGCCTTGCCGAGCTCCGGCGGGAACTCCGCTTCCATCAGCGAAAGGAACCGCCTCATGTCGAGGATCTTGTCCACGATCTCGAGGCCTGCCGGACACGCTTCGTCACAAGCCCGGCACGTCGTGCACGACCACAGCTCCCATGGGAAGATCCGTTCGAAAACGAGGTCAGACGAGACGGTGAGCTCACCGTCGACACTCACCGTCGGCGAGACCGGGTCGGCGGCCGTTTGCGCAGCGACCTGGCCCAGTTTCAGCACGATCTCCCGCGGATCAAGTGGCTTGCCGGTCTGATTCGCCGGACAGACATCGGTGCAACGACCACACACGGTGCACGCATCGGTATCGAAGAGTTGTTTCCATGTGAACTCGCCAACCCGGGATGCGCCGATGGTCTCGATGTCCTCCGCTTCCATGAGGTTCGGAACCGGACTCATGGCACCCTTCGGTCGATCCCGGGGCGACAGCGCAAGGTTCGTCGGTGAAGTGACGACGTGGCGGAGCTTCGTCGTCGGAAGGATCACGAGGAAGGCCACGAACGCCACGGCGTGAATGATCCAAAACGTCTGATGCCAGCCGGATGCCGTTGCCGACGGGACCAGATACGACAGCGGATAGCCAACGAACGACCACACCTCGAACGACGGCTGGCCGCTGAGCGAGATCCGGGCCGCCTCGGTGAGGAGACCCGACACGCCGATCAACCCAAGGGTGAACAGGATCCAGCCGTCCTCCGGCCTGGTCTTCGACTTGAGGCGCCACGGCTTCTGCACGTACCGGCGCACGCCGGCCCACACGATGCCAACGATGAACACGAGGGCTGCAAGATCAAGTACGGCCGAATAGCCCTGGTAGAACCAACCATGGAGGAACTTCATACTGCTCGGGAGGATGTGGTCGAGTTCGAGCGTGGCGGTCCCGATCATGAGAACGATGAATCCCCAGTAGATCATCGAGTGCATGAGGCCTGCCTGCCGGTCCTCGAGGACCGTGCGCATCAACAAGGCGTCGCGGAACGCGATCAGGCGCTGCTTCCAGAGACCCGATCGGCTCTCCCAGAGCCCCCGCTCCCAACTCCTCGCCCGTTGGGCGAAGAGGTAGAACATGACACCGAGGAACGTGGCGATCGTCACGTAGAAGAGGGCAACGATCAGGGCTGGAATGTTCCCGAAGATCGGGCGGCCGATGTCGAAGTGTGGCTCTTCGGGAAGCGACCCAAGCCACCAGAAAATCAACGTCCCCACAACCGCCAATCCGGCCAGAATTCCAAGAATCCGACTCGGCGCAACCTTCCACCCCTCGCGCTTCTCGTCGCTGTCCGGTGGCGTATCGGTAGTGGTCAACACATGCCTCCTGTGGATTCAGGAGCAGTGTAGAGAACGGGACAGAGGGTTCAGCCAGACAGCAGACAGCAGACAGCAGACAGCAAGAGTGCTAGATCGGGGGTCTTCCAATCGAGTGCTCTCCGTGGTATTCGTTCGGGGATGCGCAACTACAAACGGTTCGAGATCTGGAAACAGGGCCACGAACTCGTACTCTCGGTATACGACGTTTGCCGTCGATTTCCCTCAGAAGAACGCTACGGACTTGTCAGTCAGATGCGAAGAGCGGCCGTCTCGGTTCCGGCCAACATCGCCGAAGGGTCAGGACGGCCATCATCGGCGGACTTCGCCCGCTTCTTGGGCATTGCACTCGGATCACTCAGCGAAGTCGACTACTACGTGGTCGTGGCACGGGACCTCGGGTATATAGACGACGCAACCGCCCGCAGCCTGAACTCGCAGATCGCAGACGTTCGTCGGATGATGACACGCTTCCGAGCGACGGTCACTGACACCTGACCGTTCTGTGACCTTCTTGCTGTTGGCTGTTCGCTGTTAGCTGTCCGCTGCGGACTGTCCCCTGTCCCCTGCTGGGGCAACCACATACCCCATCGCTGTGGCAGCGCCGGCCAACCGTCGATCCCATGTTGCGACGATCGCCAGATCCGCGGGGATCACGGTGGCGCTCGCCAGGTGGATGGAGTCGAACCCGCGGAGATGGTGCTGTTCGGCGAGTGACCCGGCACGCTCAACGACGCCGACGGTTGCTTCAACGACGGAAACGCTCCGCCACATCCTCTCCCAGTATGCCTTCGCCCGCGTATGGTCCGAATCGGCCAGCCTCCCCAGGCGGGATGCCATCGCAAGGGCAGCACGCACCTCGGCATACGCGAGGACACTTGTGATCGGAACGTCGGCACCGCTCCACAGGGAACGGGCAAGGCCGCTTCCCGGTTCATTGAGCAGCACCTTCACAAGAGCGCTGCTGTCGAAGTAGCAAACTGCCATCAGTTCCGTTGATCCGAGACCAATCCGGATACGTCACCGGTAGCTTGGATGAGTTCGATCTCGGTGGGATCGAAGCGATCTCTCAACCTGGGTGGGGTTACGACTCCGCTTCGGTAGAGATCCTCCATGATCGACGCCGAATCGATGCCGGTCAGTCGTACGACCGGCGTGCCGCGATCGGTCACGACAACTTCATCGCCCGACGCGGCCACGTCGAGATATCTCTTCAGATCCCGACGGAACTCTGCAACCCCGATACGCGTGACGGTTCTATCTGTACGTTCGATCATACCCACATTGTACATAACAAATCCGACGTCGCTAGGCACATCATGAGACACGTCGACCGCCGGTTCAAGACCTTCGATCTATCCCTACGAGAGCCCCACCACGTTGCCGTCTTCGTCGATGTCGATGGCGTGAGCCGATGGATGGGCTCCGAGGCCCGGCATGCGGTTGATCGTCCCCGTCAGCGGGAGGATGAATCCGGCGCCGACCGAAGCCTGCACTTCCCGGACGCGAAGGATCCAGCCGGTCGGGGCGCCAAGCAACGACGCGTCGTGGCTCAGCGAGTACTGGGTCTTCGCCATGCAGATCGGGAGGTGTCCCCACCCCAACTTCTCGTAGCGAGCGAGTTGGCGTTCGGCTTTGGCATCGAACTTCACGCCATCGGCACCGTAGACGTTGGTCGCGATCGTCTCGATCTTCTCACGAAGGGGCATGTCATCGGGATAGAGCAGTTCGAAATCCGACCCTTCCGCTGCAGCATCTTCGACGGCCCTCGCCAGATCAACCATGCCCGGCCCACCCTCAGAGAACGGCTGAGCAACAGCCCATCGGACACCCTCCTCCTCACAGACACGGGCAATGACCTTGTGCTCCGACTCGAAATCGGTCGCGAATCCGTTGATCGCAACAACGGGTGTGACACCGTGACGACGGACGATGCGGATATGACGGCGGAGGTTGACGGTTCCGTCGATCACGTCGGCAGGACTCTCCTCAAGCAGTGCCGATGGAAGGGGCCGGCCGGCCTTGATGACGTGCTTGCCGGAATGGAGCTTCATTGATCGAACCGTCGTCACGATGACCGCCACGTCGGGAGCAAGCCCCGAAGCCCTGCACTTCAGATTGAAGAACTTCTCTGCACCGATGTCGGATCCGAAGCCGGCCTCAGTGATCAGATAGTCGCCGGCCCGGATGCCGATGTAGTCGCCGACGATCGACGAGTTGCCGTGGGCGATGTTCGCGAACGGCCCGGTGTGGACGATCGCCGGTGTACCTTCGAGCGTCTGCATCAGGTTCGGCGACAGCGCATCTTTGAGCAGTACCGCCGCCGGTCCCGCTGCCTTGACGTCTTCGGCGGTGACCGCCCTTCCGTGGCGGTCGAATCCGATGACCGTGCGTCGCAACATCTCGCGAAGTCCGTTGAGACTGGTTGCCAGCCCCAGCATGGCCATGATCTCGGAAGCCGCTGTGATGTCGAACCCGGTCTCCCGGGGCACGCCGTTGATCTTCCCGCCGAGCCCCGTCACCACGTGACGAAGTGTGCGGTCGTTGACGTCGAGGACGCGACGCCACGTGACGTCGTCGGTCCCTATCGAGAGCTGATTGCCGTGATAGATCTGGTTGTCAATGAGCGCAGAGATGAGATTGTTCGCAGCGGTGACAGCATGGAAGTCCCCCGTGAGGTGAAGGTTCATCTGCTCCATCGGAACGACTTGCGAGTACCCGCCGCCGGCCGCCCCGCCCTTGATCCCGAAGGTCGGCCCAAGTGACGGCTGCCTCAACGTGACGACGGCTTGTCGGTCG
>JBLWQS010000064.1:0-7407 GCA_048452705.1 Acidimicrobiia bacterium | reverse complement strand
GGTGCATCTTCTAGGGGGAATGTCGAGAAGTAGTCGGCGATCATCTCCGCCTTCCACTCCTGCGCTGCCGAGGGGCCCTTCTCTTCCATCTCGATGTCGGCACCTTCGTCGGCGAACGCAGCAGGGGCGAGCACGGCCATCGCCATGACGAGGGCTACAAGCAGGATCAGGCGCTTCATCAGTGACTCCTTCGAGATGCCTTGACCACTCAGAGTAGTCGACTTGGTGCATCCTGACAAGGCCCAGATTCCTGGGCTGCGATCGACCCGGCGAACAATTCCGACGCCCCGTCGAATCTGCGGACCCGCCGACGTCTCCATCATTGGAAGCTCATTCGAAAGGAGATCCATATGAAAAGGATGACGTTGCTCACGGCCCTGGCCCTGGTGTTCTCGTTGTTCGCGGTGACGGCGGCGATCGCAGCACCGGGTGTAGACGCCGGAGAAGGCGATCAGGACCGCGACTGCCGGGTAGTAGACGGGGTGTCCGACTGCGATTTCGACCGGGATCGTATTCAGGCCGAGACGAACGCACCAAGCGAGGAACAGCCGGAAACCAAAGAACAGGTGCAGAACCAGAACCAGAATCAGAACCAGGACGGCGAGTGCGAGGCTGAAGATTGCCAGTCCGGTGAGATGACCCAGACCCAGACCCAGACCCGACTCCAGGAACCGGTCGGCGAGTGCCAGGCTGACGACTGCCCGGCCGAGGACGCGCTCAAAGCGCAGAACCAGATTCAAGAACGCCTGATGAACCGGATCCTCGAGATGGTCGGCGCCGAGAGCGCAGAGGTTGAAGGCCAGTACCGTCTCATCCTGAACGTCATGTTGCAGAACATGCTTAGGTTCAGAGTCCTGTTCATCTAGCGAGGCGATACCGAGGCAAGTGAGCGAATACCCGGAACTGGATGAAATCATGAACGGCATACGAACCAGGAGTGAGACCGCATTCGCCACGGCGTACCGGCATACCTCCGATCCGCTGGCGTCATTCGCCAACGGGATGGTTCACGATGCCAGGTTCGCAGAGGATGCGGTCCAACAAGCATTCCTCGAACTCGTCCAATCCGCTCCGACGATCAAGGGCGACGGCCGCTCCCTGCGGGCGTGGCTCTTTCGGAGTGTCCGATTCACGTGTCTCGACGAATTGCGGCGCAGAGCGCGTCGCCCCGAACAGCTGTCTGCAGAGGTTCCAGAGGTCGGCGTCGAGCCGGACCTCCCCCAAGGCTTCGACGCCGACCCTGACCTCTCAGCAGCAATGGCGCAGCTGACACCCCAACAGCGAACCGTCCTCGTTCTCAGGCACGTTGTCGGCATGGACGGCAACGAGATCGCCGATGTCGTCGGTGGGAACAGAGTCGCCGTGTATGCAACGAGCCGCCGGGCCGAGAAGCGTCTCCGGACGCTGCTCGAGCGCACGACCGAGGGCGGTGGATGATGGACACACGTGATCCCATGGACCGCTTGTCGTCGGCCTACCGCATCGAGGTTGATCCCGAGACCAGCGAACGGCATCTTGCCGAGATGGGCACCGCTCTTCGAATGGCACCGCCCACGCCGATCCCAACAGGGTTCGGCCTCCGTCGTCGCATCGCAGCGGTGGCCGCAGCGGTCGTCGTCGTGGCTCCCGCAGGGATGGCCCTTGCTGCTGAGGACGCTGTGCCGGGAGATTTCCTCTACCCGGTCAAGGAGGTCACGGAGCGAGTTCGTGCGGTTGTCGACCAGGATATCCAGGCGACACATCGCGTCGAAGAAGTCGAGCGCCTCATGGTTCTCCGGGCACCGGATCACGCCGTCGCACGCGCAGTAGAGCGGGCGGAGTCGGCCACGGTGCAACTCCCGGAGTCGGGTGAGTTGAGGCTGCGGCTCGAGCTGGCTCGAGAGCGCCTACAACAGCAGGACGAAGAGGGACGCCTCAGCGGTCGAGACGGCTCCGACGAAGGCCAACAGCAATCAGGCTCCGACTCCGAGAAAGCGGGGCCCGGTGCAGGTTCAGGAACGACCTCGCCGTCCGAATCACGCGGATCCTCTGAGCAGGATCAAGGGGAGTCGGGCACGACCGAGACGACGCCTGGCCAAGGCGAAGCCGGGGAGCGGAGCGGTGACGCGGCCGGAACGATGGCCGAGCCAGACAGAGCTCCGTCTACGACCGCACCCCGGATCTCCGAAGGGTCGAACCAGTCCTAGCCCTCGCTGCTTGACGTCACCCAGAGATCGATTCCGCCCTCAGTTGCGTAGCGGTCGATGTCGGCCAGTTCGTCGGCTGTGAAATCCAGGTTGTCGAGAGCACCGAGGCTGTCTTCGATCTGCGACCAACGACTTGCTCCGATGAGCGCGGTCGTGACCCGAGGGTCACGCAGGACCCATGAGATTGCCATCTGAGCCAGCGTCTGGCCCCTCCCTTTGGCGATCTCGTTCAGGGCACGGAGCCGTGCCAGGTTCTCTTCGTTCAGGAAACCCTTGCTGAGCGATTCATCCTCCGCCGCACGCGAGTCCACTGGGACGCCGTCGAGGTACTTGCCGGTCAGCATGCCCTGGGCCAGCGGAGAGAAGGCGATCACACCGATGCCCTCCTCTTCCACGACGTCGAGGAGATCATCTTCGATCCATCGGTTGAGCATCGAGTAGGACGGCTGATGGATGAGGCACGGCGTGTCCGAGTCCCGGAGAATTGCCGCAGCCTCGCGGGTCTTGGCCGGGCCATATGACGAAATACCGACGTAGAGGGCCTTGCCCTGCTGGACCGCCGTCGTGAGCGCTCCCATGGTCTCTTCGAGTGGCGTCGTGGGGTCGAAACGGTGTGAGTAGAAGATGTCGACGTAGTCCACGCCCATGCGGGCGAGGCTCTGGTCGAGGCTTGCCAGCATGTACTTGCGCCCCCCACCGCCTTGACCATACGGACCGGGCCACATGTCGTAGCCGGCCTTCGTCGAGATGACCAACTCGTCTCGGTACGGGGCGAGGTCGGTGGTCATGATCCGGCCGAAGCTCTCCTCGGCCGTGCCGTACTCGGGTCCGTAGTTGTTGGCGAGGTCGAAGTGCGTGATGCCTCGGTCGAAGGAGTTGAGCAGCATCTCTCGGGCTGACTCCAACGGTGCTCTACTCCCGAAGTTCTGCCAGAGGCCAAGAGCGATCTTCGGAAGATCGAGGCCGCTTCTCCCGCAACGTGGATACGGCATGGCCTCGTAGCGGTCTGCTGCGGCCTTGTACATGGGGTGGCTCCGATCGAATGGATGGACTCGCATCCATTATGGCTGAAGCCGGCAATGTACGATCCGGGCCGTCAGTCGTCGTCTTTGTCGTCTTTGTCGTCTTTGTCGTCCTTGTCGTCCTTGTCGTCCTTGTCGTCCTTGTCGTCCTTGTCCAGGCCGGGCGGCTGCTTGTCGTCGTCCTTGCCGTCGTCCGAGCGTGCGATATCCCTGACCCAGAGCCCGGGGGGACCCAAGACTTCGCTGTACCACCCGATGTGTTGGGCATACTCCGACACGATCTCTCCGTGGTTCTCAGGATGAGTTGCCGTGTCGTCGTCGCCGCCAATTGCAGGAACGCTGACGTCGGGGCATCCGTCCGAAGAGACGCACCCGTCGTCCTCCCTGTCGGCATCGCGTGAAGGATGATCGACCGAGGGATCGTCGAATACTCCCCTATCCAGTACAGAGGCAATCGGGATCTCCAGGGCCAATTGCTGCGCTCGCTGTTCCACTCCGCGCGTCGATGCATACACGTTCGCACCCACGGCCAGGGTGGCAAACACCACGGCAGCACTAACGATCAATTGTTGTGGAGCTCGCATCTGGATCACTCCTCCTATCTCACGGACTGTCGCTTGGGTGGCGAACTACAAGTTCAGTATCGGCTCTGGGAGGTCATCGCGAGAGGATGGTTCGCAAATAGCACGATGTGACTAGTGGATCGAGTGGTTACCCAGCGGGCACGGTATCCAACGCAAAGACGACATCCACCGGCTGCGGGGAGATCAGTTGCACCGTGGCCGTGATGCGCACGAGGCTGCCCTCGTCGGGGTGGGCGTTGAATCCGCGGTCCCAGAAGAGGTCGACGACGCCTGCGGACCGCGTTGGATCTCGCGGGGATGGCATTGAGACGTACCCGCCGACCGTCTCTTCTTGCTCATCGACTATCGCAACTTCGAAATCGACAAGGCCTGTCGGCTGATCCGATCCCGACAGAGTCCAGACGATGCGACCGAGGTGGCGGCCGAGATCGATTGTGTTCAGCCGCAGGGTGATGTCGTTTCCGAGATCGATACCCACGGCGTCGGTCGTCGTGAACGGCGTTCCGGTGAACGGGATGTCCGACGATCCGGTTCGAACGTTCGGATCCCACCGCTCCGTCATGCGCAAGATGTCTCCATCGTGTGGAAGCACGGCGAACTCGGCTCCAACCACACCCGTGTGCAGCGAGTCGTACACAGCACGGGTGGCGCCGGTAACGGAGCCGCCAGAGCTCTCGAGTTGCCACTCGCCGCCGAGTGGAACGGGCGTCGTCGCCGGGTCGGCCTCACGGCTGGTGGCTGCGGAGAAGGACACGATGAATCCGGTGTCTCCAATCACGGTGGCGACCGGCTTCCATGCGATCGAGTCGGCCACCTCCGAGAATCCGTCCGGGAAGGAGCTCGCCGGTTCGACGGTGGCAGCGGACGGCGACGCCACCGTATCGGGAACCGCTGTCGCCGGTTCCTCATCGGGTGTGGCCCAGAGGCCGAGGACGAATGACAGGGCGATGACGCCGACGCCGCCTGCGATGAAGCCCAGAACTGCAGATCCCCATCCGCTTGACTCTGGCTCATCGTCGAGCGGAGATCGGAGCAGCGTCTCGAAGTCCGGGCCGGTCATTCGACGCCACCCTGGAAGACCACCAGTTCACCTTCGACCGGCACCCAGGTTGGTGAAGACTGTTCAAGTACCAGAATCGGGGGAACATCTGATCCGTCCCAGATGAACTGGAGTCCGCCGTCGAGACGACCCGCCTTCCGCCAACCCGGGTCGGCGGCGTCGATCTCGATCCGATCCCAGGGGTTATGCGGCTGGTCGATCTCAAGCAGGACGATGGTTGGGTTTGACTGTTCCAGGATGGTTGAAACCGTGACGTCGGTACCACCAGCGAAGCTTCCTGATGCTCCGGCGACGATGTCGAGTGTGATCCGTTCGTGATTCGGGACGGCCACTCGCCACCCGATGAGTCGGATGCTTGCGATGTGTTCTGTCAACAGGCCGGTACGAACATTGAACCGCACCAACGATGCCCCAGGGTCGGTCGTCTCGATCGTCCCGCCGCCCGATACCGTGGAGAGCGCCCAACGCTCCGGGAGTGCGTCGATCACCGGGCCATCAGCAAACGGCTCCGAAATCCCTGCGCTGGGGGCGATCGTTTCGAGGTCGAACGCGAGAACCGCGGTTCCGTCATCGGCGATGACCTCCGTCGGGATGAGAACGGTCGATTCGAATTGCACCTCCCCTGCTGCGAACCACGGCACCGCTGTCGTGGTCGTCGACTCAGGAACGTGCGCTGCGGGATCTGCGCCGGAACCGTTTGCGGGGGACTGGTCGGGGAGGAGCAACACGAGACCCAACGCGGCGATCACGATTCCAGCGATCGCCCCGGCGATCATCTTCGGTCCGTCCACTGAAGTCTCCTCGACTCGGCAAGCCGAGCGCAATCTACCCGGGTCGCCGCCTGGCCGACTGCCTCAGTTCACCCCGTTACGAGGTCAGATGCGATTCCTTCAGTTGGGGTTTTCAGTGGTGGTGGCCCTGTGCCTGGTCCTTGCCGACCCGCTGTGGACGGTAGGTCTGGGTCGCTCGTCCGGCCTTCCGTGCTTGCACGTTCGCATCTCGGTTCGGTCGGGGTCTTCTGGTGGGTTTGCGTGGATCTTTCACGGCATCACCTCACCGCCAAATCTGCCAGGTGATCGATCCGTCGTCAAGGGTGAAGGAACGATCGTCCGACGGGGGCGAGGCGGGCGTCCGCGAATTCTGAGACGATTCTCACGCACACCCACCGCGATGTGCCCGTTCTCTCCCTAGCCTCACCTCATCATCGTCTGTGAAGGAACCCCATGAAACGCTTGCTTCTCTTGATCGCCGCGGTCGGTCTCGTCCTGGCCGCCTGCGGAGGGTCGTCATCGACCGCCGCGACCGTCGATGGGACCGATGTCACCGTTGACGATGTCAACGGACTTTTCTACGAGACCGAGGGAGAGTTCACCGACGAACAGTTCGCCGGCTACCTGAGCACGCTGATCCAGTGGACTGCGATTGAGAAACGTGCCGAGATCGAACTCGAATTCGTGGCGACCGACGAAGCGATCGCCGCTGAAGTCGATTCGATTCTGCTCGAGACCGGCTACGCCGGGGATCTCGAGACGTTCATGGCCGAGCAGAACGTATCGGAAGATGGCCTCGATCAGTACGCGACACAGCTCCTTATCGAAGACACTGTGTCCGATGCCCTGATCGGCAGCGTTGTGACGCCGACGCTCGAGGACGCACAGGCAGAGATCGACGCCAATCCCCTCGAGTACACACAGGTGTGTGCATCGCACATCCTCGTTGAGACGGAGGAAGAGGCTCAGGCCGTTGAGGCCCGCCTCGAAGCCGGCGAAGACTTCGCCACCGTCGCTACGGAGGTCTCCATCGACACCGGAAGCGGTGCCGCCGGTGGCTCATTGGGGTGCGCGAGCCCGGCCGGATACGTGGAAGAGTTCGCCGAGGCCACGATGACGACTCCCATCGGTGAGGTGACGGATCCGGTCGAATCTGAATTCGGCTTCCACATCATTGTCGTTGACGACCGAACCGAGGCCACCGCCGAAGAAGTGCAGTCGATCATGGGAGATCGCGCATTGTTCGATGCCGTCGATCAGTGGCTTCTCGACTCGATCACGACCTCTGATGTGGTCGTCGTTGAGCAGTACGGCACCTGGGAGATCGAACCGTCGCCACAGGTTGTTCCGCCGGTCGCATGATCGGCGGGTTGGCTCGGCCCCATTCGTTTCTAGTGTGAGGTCGTGACCAGCAAGAATCGCCTCTTCGCCGTCATGGCGACGAGCTTCGTCCTGCTCGGCATGCCGATGGCAGCCATGGGCGTTGCCTGGCCGTCGGCTGCAGAAGACCTGGGCCGCACGATCGGCGAACTGGGCCTGGTCACGTTCGCCTACGGAGCCGGCTACACACTGTCGACCCTGGTCAGCGGTGAACTGACTCGCCGCTTCACAACGGGACCGCTCCTTGTTGTTGCGGCGTTCGCTGCTGCCGGGAGCCTCGCAGCGCTGACGCTCACGTCGGTCTGGGCGCTGTTCCTTGCAGCCATGCTCCTGCTGGGCATCGCTGGTGGTCTTCTGGACTCCGGGGTGAACGCCTATGTAGCGATACACCGTGGTGCTCGGTCG
>JBLWQS010000063.1:0-7414 GCA_048452705.1 Acidimicrobiia bacterium | reverse complement strand
TCACGCCTGCCTCCGGAATCTTGATGGCCATGATGCGCGAGATCCCGAAGGTTGGAGGCATCGCGATACAGGGTGAAGACGAGATCGCCTCGATCGGAATGTGCCTCGGGGCCGCGATGTCGGGGTCGAAAGCTATGACCGCTACGTCCGGTCCCGGGATCAGCCTCTACTCAGAGAGCATCGGCCTCGCGATCATGGGTGAAGTTCCACTCGTCATCATCGACGTTCAGCGCCTCGGTCCGGCGACGGGCGGAGCAACGACCGTCGCACAGGGCGATGTCCAGTTTGTCCGGTGGGGGACGGCCGGCGGCTACCCGGTGATCGTGCTTGCCCCATCGAGTATCTCGGAGTCGTATTCGCTCACCGTGAAGGCGTTCGAGCTAGCGGAGCGATTCCGCTGCCCCGTGTTCCTCCTGACCGACAAGGAACTGGCGATGACGCTCTCGGCGGTCGACGTGGATGAATCAGCGACCGCTCACGGCACGGAACGCCCTGAGAAGCACGAGGGCTTGCCGTACTCGTGGGAGCCGGTCGACGCCGTGGAACCGATGCGGCGCTACGGCGACGGAGATGCGTTCCGGTTCACGGGATCTACCCACGACGAAGGTGCCTATATCACGAAGAACGCTGCCAAGGTCGGGGCGCTGAATGAGCATCTCATCGCAAAGATCGAAGCCCATCGGGACGAGATCGAGATGGTCGATGCCGACCTCGCCTCCGGTGCAGAAACTATCGTGATCTCCTACGGGGTCACCGCCGGTGCGGCCCGAGCCGCGGTCGCTCGGCTGCGGTCTGAGGGTGTCGTGGTATCGAGCCTGGTCGTCCAGAGCCTCTGGCCGATCCCGGAGACGGCTCTCAGCGATGCTTTCGATGGTGTCGAGCGGATCGTTGTGCCGGAGCTCAACATGGGCCTCTATCGCAGGGAGATCGAGCGGATCGCGGCAGACCGAGAGATCGTGGGAGTGAATCGGATCGACGGCGGACTCATCACGATTGCCGAGATTATGGAGGCGGTGCGATGAGCGCCATCACGATCACCCCGATCGCAACGTTCCGGACCGACGATCCGTATCCGTTCTGCCCGGGCTGCGGACACGGACCGATTCTCGATCGACTCAACGAAGCGATGATCAAGCTCGATCTCGATCCGGCGAAGGTCGTGATCGTCTCCGACATCGGGTGCTCGGGGCTCTCCGACCAGTACTTCGTCACGTCTGCCTTCCATGGACTTCACGGTCGCTCGACGACGTATGCCACCGGGATCAAGCTCGCCAACCCCGACCTTGAGGTCGTCGTGATCATGGGCGACGGAGGAACCGGTATCGGCGGGACGCATCTCGTCTCGGCCGCCCGAAGGAACATCGGGATCACCGTCATCGTGATGAACAACCTGAACTTCGGGATGACGGGCGGTCAGCACTCGACAACGACCCCGGAGGGCGGTATCACGTCGACGACGCCGCTCGGCAACCTGGAGCATCCGCTCGACATCTGCGCGACGGTTGGTGTGAACGGCGCTGCATACGTCTACCGCGGGTCGTCGTTCGACAGCGATCTCGCCGACACGTTCGCCGCAGCCATGGCGAAGCCCGGGTTCGCCCTCCTCGATGTTTGGGACCTCTGCACCGCCTACTACGTGCGATCGAACAAGTTCACTCGGGCCGGCATGGAGGAGTCCATGCGCTCGTGGGGGATGGAACCGGGTCTGCTGTACGAACGGGAGACCACCGAGTACGCGGCCGGTTACCGCGAGGCACACGCAGCAGTAGCCGGTAGCCCCGTCATGAGCGCCCGTCCGGTGCCCGTCGGTTTCGAGGCGGCACTGGCCCGTCCCATGTCGCTCGTTGTGGCCGGATCCGCCGGTGGAAAGATCCGCTCGGCGTCGCGGCTCATCGCCCTCGGTGCGATTCGGTCGGGGCTGTGGGCGGCGCAACGAGACGACTACCCGGTAACGGTGAAGTCGGGGCATTCGGTATCGGAACTCTGGTTGGCACCGGCAGAGATGCCGCTGACCGCGGTGACGCGACCCGACGTTCTGGCCATCATCTCGGCCGACGGGTACGGCAAGGCGCGACCCTATCTCGCTGCGATGACCGCGAACGATCTCGTGCTGACGATCCCGGACCATGCCGATCTGGAGACAAAGGCGCCTGTCGTTGTGATCGATCCGAAGGCTGCCGAGAAACGCATCCCAAAGACGTCGATGGGGCTCGTCTATCTGTCTGCCGCA
Organism: Acidimicrobiia bacterium; assembly: GCA_048452705.1. Classification (GTDB taxonomy): domain Bacteria; phylum Actinomycetota; class Acidimicrobiia; order Spongiisociales; family UBA5794; genus JAHEEL01. Next base: position 5,184 of record JBLWQS010000063.1, on the reverse strand, counting down.
CTGGCGATCACGAACGCCTATCCGCTCGATGCGCTCCGTGCCGCGGCCGGTGCCGGTTCGTTCGCCGAGGTCAACAGTGAAGCGGTCGAGACCGGGATCGCTCTGACGCGATAGCGGCGGCTAGCCGACGAGTTGCACGTCGCAGCGGATGCCGGGCGAACGAGCAAGACGACCATCCGCAGTGGCGAGCGGGCAATCGAGTGCCTCCGCGAGCGCGACATATACGGCATCGTACGGCGTGAGGTTCTCCTTCAGAGCGAAGACACGGGGGAGAAGGGGAAGTGCAGGGTGACGCATGACTGGGAGTGCCGCGAGGAAGTCGAGAGCTACCGAGAATCGTTCGGTGGCCAGCTCACCGACGAGCCACAGCCGCCTAAGAGCATGCATCGTTTCGATGTCTGCCAGGTCAGGGATCGCTGCGCTCTCGTGTGCTGCCAGAACCGCCCGGGCCCGTTGCCCCGCAGTGCTGTCGTCACCGACCAGATCGACCAGAACCGACGCATCCAATACGATCACGGTGCGTCCCGGACCTCTCGAATCAGAGATACGGCGCGCTCGAAGCCGATCTCGTTGCTGCCGTTGTAGGCCTCAATATCCGCAAGAACAGAGGCAAGGGACGGTGTCCGGGCGAGACGCTCGAGTTCTGTCTTCAAGTAAAGCTGGAGCGACTGACCGGCATTCGATGCGCGGTGGACGAGTTCCGCGTGGACATCGTCGGGAACGTCGCGTATGAGTACGTTGGGCATGCTTACAGAATGCAAGCACTGGTGGGCGATGTCAAGGGGGTTGATCACCCGAGATCAACGAAATTCAGCAGATCCTTGGCAGTTGCTCACCGACTTGCATGTCGACGACCCGTGTGGAGCCGAGTGGCGTTCGCGCCGCGACCATGCCACGGTGCGTGTCGGTGACCTCTCCAATGATCGTTGCATTGGCGCCCTCGGGGTGCGAGCGCATGGCGTCGAGAACCCGGGCGGCGTCATCGGCCGCCACGAAAGCGACCACCTTTCCTTCGTTGGCGACGTACATCGGATCCATGCCCAGCATCTCGCAGGCCGCAGCGACGGTGCGGTCCACGGGGATGGCGCGCTCCTCGATGAGGACACCGACGTCCGCTGCGGTCGCTATCTCGTTCAGGGACGCGGCGAGTCCTCCACGGGTCGGATCCCGGAGTACGTGGACGTCGGCACCGGTGTCCAGCACGTCGCCGATCATGTGGTTGAGTGCGGCTGAATCGGAGCGGATCGAGGCTTCGAACTGGAGGCCCTCTCGAACCGACATGATCGCCATGCCGTGATCACCCATCGTGCCCGAGACGATGATCGTGTCCCCGGGGGTTGCTCGTTGTGGGCGGATGTCCGCGCCGTCGCGCATGATCCCGATCCCGGTCGTGTTGATGTAGATGCCGTCACCGTGGCCACGGTCGACGACCTTGGTGTCGCCGGTGACGATCGTGACACCCGCGTGTGACGCAGCCTTCGCCATAGAGTTGACGATGACGCCGAGCTCCGCCATGGGGAGGCCCTCTTCCAGCACGAGGCCGACGCTGAGGTAGCGCGGGACGGCTCCGCGCATGGCGACGTCATTGACAGTTCCGTTGATCGCAAGCTCGCCGATATCGCCGCCGGGGAAGAACCGCGGATGAACGGTGAACGTGTCCGTCGAGAACGAGATGCGTCCTTCGAGATCCAGCACCGCAGCATCCGCGAGTTCGGTGAGTTCACCGTTTCCGAACGCCGGTATGAACAGGTGCTCGATGAGCTCGGCAGAGAGCTGACCGCCGCCGCCGTGACCCATCACGATGGTCGGGTGATCTCTTAGTGGCATCGGGCATGTCCAGTTCTCGATCGTCATGGGGTTGCCTCCAACTCCTTGAACCGCCCGTACAGGTAGTAGGCAGCACACGCTCCCTCGGCAGACACCATCGTGGCTCCGAGCGGCGTGCGGGGCGTGCACTCCTTTCCGAATGCGGGGCACTGATCCGGCTTCAGCGTGCCGCGCAGAACTTCCCCGGCGTGACAGAGCGGCGACTCGACGGTGTCGATGTGTGTGACGGTGAACCGTTCGGCGGCATCGAACCCCTCGAAGCCGGGTCCGAGGGCCCAACCGGATCGGGGGATCGCTCCGATACCCCGCCAGTTGCGGTCGACGGTGGTGAAGACATCGGTGAGCATCTGCTGCGCTGGAAGGTTGCCCTCCTTCGTCACGGCCCGCTGGTAAGCGTTCTCAACCTCGGCTCGGCCCTGTTCGAGTTGGAGCACCGCCATCTTGATCCCCTGGAGCAGATCCAGAGGCTCGAAGCCGGTGACGACGATCGGCGTTCCGTACTGCTCGGCGATGGGGAAGTACTCCTCGTAGCCCATCACGGAGCAGACATGACCGGCGGCAAGGAAAGCTTCCACGCGGTTCGACGCAGAGTTGAGGATCGCACGCATGGCCGGGGGAACGAGAACGTGAGACACGAGCATCGAGAAGTTCGCGAGCTCTTCCTGTCTCGCCTGGAAGACGGCCATCGCATTCGCCGGCGCGGTCGTCTCGAATCCGATCCCGAAGAACACGACTTCGCGATCCGGATTGTCTCGTGCGATCTGAACGGCATCGAGCGGCGAGTAGACGATGCGCACGTCGCCGCCGGTGCTCTTGACGGAGAACAGGTCACGCCCTGATCCGGGGACACGGAGCATGTCTCCGAAGGAGCAGAAGATGACGCCGTCGCGTGAAGCGATCTCCAGTGCCTTGTCGATCGTTTCGAGTGGGGTCACACAAACCGGACAACCGGGGCCGTGGACCATCTCGATGTCGTCGGGGAGGAGACGATCGATGCCGTTGCGGATGATCGAATGGGTCTGGCCGCCGCAGACCTCCATCAGGACGTGGTGTTTCGTTGTGATGCCGGCGATGTCGTCGAGGAGTCGCAGGGCCAGATCGGGGTCCCGGAACTCGTCGAGGTATTTCACTCGTCGCCCTTGACGATCGCTTCCTCTGCTGCGAGTGCGACAGCGGGGTCGAGTTCAACTTCGACGGCTTCCATCTCTTGCAGGTGGGCCAGTGTGTCAAGGGCCGCTTTCTCGTCGAGTTGGGTGATGGCGAAGCCAACGTGGACGATCGTGTAGTCCCCGACCGAGATGTCTGGCACGTAGGCGAGGCTCACCTCTTTGACGATTCCGTCGAAGTCGACCTTCCCCGTCATCGTCACGCCCTCACCTGCGATCTCGACGACCTTTCCGGGGATGCCAAGACACATGTCGATCTATCTCCTCGCCGCAGCGATCACGGCCTGGCCAAGCGCCAGGCCTCCGTCATTGGGAGGCACGAGCCGATGTACCAGGACCTGGAAATCTCTCTCAGCCAGCGCCGTCCTGGTCGCGTGCGTCAGCGTCACGTTCTGGAACACTCCTCCGCTCAACCCAACGGTAGTGAGGCCCGTCCGGCTCCGAACGCGTTCGGCGGTCTCGACGATCGCCTCTGCAACACCCCGGTGGAATCGGGCCGCGATCGTTCCGGCCCGCTCACCGCCAACGACGTCTACGACCACTGAGTGGAGCACGGGAGCCGGGTCGATCACCAACGATCCGTCTCGCTCGGTTATGGCGAACACATACGTGCCCCCTTTCGCGCTATCGACGAGGGCCTCGAACTCGATGGCAGCCTGAGCTTCGTAGGTGACCGACTGCCGTACGCCGGCGATCGCCGAGACGGCGTCGAAGAGGCGACCCATGCTGGTCGTCGAAATCGTGTTGATTCCACGCTCGAGTTGGGCCGTGAGGAGCGTCCGATCGGTCTCGGAGAGATTCGAGACCGGTGGCAGATCGACGCTCCACGGGATGCCGGCCGTATGGAGGTAGGACAGGGCCATTCGCGCCGGGTGTTTCACGGCACCATCACCGCCCGGGAGTGGGGTCTCGCTCAGATGGCCGACGCGCTCGAACCCCTTATAGCCAGCAATGAGCACCTCGCCGCCCCAGATCGTTCCATCGGTTCCGTAGCCGGTTCCATCGAACGAGAACCCGATGACCGGATCGAGGACTCCGTGCTCGGCCATCACCGACGCTATGTGTGCATGGTGGTGTTGTACCTTGACGATCGGAACGCTCTGCCGCTCCGCCCATCTCGTCGAGAGGTACCCGGGGTGGAGATCGGCAGCGATCAACTCCGGTTCGATTCGGAAGAGATCGGTGAAGTGGTCGACGGCGTGGGTGAAGGCATCGAGGGTCTCGAGGTTCTCCATGTCGCCGATGTGCTGACTCATGAACCCATCGCGACCCGCCGCCAAGCAGAATGTCGCCTTCAGTTCGCCGCCCGTCGCAAGGATCGGCGGCGATTCGAAGGGGAGCGGCACAGGGAACGGCGCGTACCCGCGTGAGCGACGGATCGGATACTCATTGCCGTCGAGAATCCTGATGACAGAGTCGTCACACGGAACGTGGATGTCACGGTCGTGGATCAGGTAGCCATCTGAGAGCGCGCCGAGGCGTTCGATCGCCTCGGTGTTCCCCGTGACGATCGGCTCCTCGGAGAGATTGCCCGACGTCATCACCCACACGTCTCCGGGGTCGATGAGCAGGTCGTGCAGTGGTGTGTACGGGAGCATGACTCCGAGATACCCGTTGCCGGGGGCGACGAACTCCGAGACGACCGTGTTCGTGCGTTTGGCGAGCAGAACGATCGGCCGCTCCCGGGATGCGAGAAGCCGCGCCTCGTCGTCGTTGACGGAGGCGATCGCTCGGGCCGCTTCGATGCCGGCGACCATCACGGCGAACGGTTTGCCGACGCGTCCCTTGCGTTCACGCAGGAGGGTGACGGCGTCATCTGATGTGGCATCGCATGCCAGGTGAAAGCCGCCGAGACCTTTGACCGCGACAACCTCGCCCGCGGCGACTCGCCGTCGGGCATCGGCGATCGGGTCGTCTGAAGGGGGAATGGATTCGACGACGGGGCCGCACTCCTGGCAGGCGTTGGGTTGCGCGTGGAACCGCCGATTGCTCGGGTCCTCGTACTCGGTCCTGCAGGCAGCACACATCTCGAACGGCCGCATCGTCGTGTTCGGTCGGTCGTAGGGAGTTCGTTCGGTGATCGTGAATCGGGGTCCACAGTTCGTGCAGTTGATGAACGGGTACCGGTATCTGCGATTGCCCGGGTCGTGGAGTTCACGAAGACAGTCGTCGCAGGTCCGGAGATCTGGAG
>JBLWQS010000062.1:0-7504 GCA_048452705.1 Acidimicrobiia bacterium | reverse complement strand
TGCGGGCCGGTAAGGCACCTATACGCAAGGCACCTATACGCACCTGCGAACCCAGGGTTCGCAGAGCACGGGTCAGAGGAGGAGCGCGGCGGTGATGAGGAATCCTCCGAAGCTCACCAAGTCTGTTGTCATTGTCAGGAAGATGTTCGACGCCAGGGCCGGGTCCTGCCCCAGGCGACGCAGGATGATCGGGATACTCGATCCGACGATACCGCCGACCGTGAACGACACGATCACGGACACGAAGAGGATGATCGCCATGTCAAGTGGTTCGATCGACGACTGATCTCCGAAGAATCCAACGGTGACGGCTCCCATGAGTCCAGCGAGGACTGCGATCGCGAAGCCGTCGATCATCGTCACTGCCATCTCTCTTCTGATGGCTCTTCCGGCGCGACCGCGTGGCAGGTCTCCCATGGCAATGGACCGGATGATGACGGCCAGGCTCTGTGCTCCCGAGTTCCCGCCGAGGAGCGCGACGAGGGGCATGTACGCCACAAGGACTGCAGCGCCGGCGAGCGTCGACTCGAACTGGGCGATCACGTATGCGATGACGAGGCCGACGACGAGATTGAACGTGATCCACGGCAGCCTTCGCCGCACCGAGAGTTGCACCGGGGTGAAGATGGTCTCTTCCACACCAGCACCGACCATCACGGCAATGTCTTCACCGGCCTCGGCCTGGATCGCCTCGAGTGCTTCGGAGATCTTCACCATGCCGATGAGCAGGCCGTCATCATCGACGACCGGGATGGCGAAGAGGCTGTACCGCTGAATCAGTTCTGCGACGACTTCACGGTCGGTGGCCGGTGTCACGGAGACGGGGTCGGCGACCATCACTTCGTCGAGCGCTCGACTGGGACGAGCGAAGACGAGTTCGCGAAAAGACACGACACCCCTGAGATGTCCGGCTACGTCGGTCACGTAGACGTATGAGAGGTTCGAGCCGAGTTCGTCGTGAAGCCGTCTGAGGGCCTCGATGGCCTCACCGGAGTTGACACCCACGGGAAGGGCCGCGTAGTCGGTGGTCATCATGCCGCCCGCCGTGTCGGCAGCGTGGATGAGGAGACTGTGAATCTCCGCAGCGGAATCTCTGTCGAGGGCGGCGAGGACGGCCGTGCGCTCGTCCGGTTCCAACACCCCGATCACGTCGGCTGCCTGGTCGGCATCCATCATCGCGATCAGGGCTGCGGCGGTGGACGGTCGAATCGTCTCAAGCACGTCGGCGGCCGCTTCCGGCCGCATTTCGTCGAGGACCTCACCGGCATCATCGAGATCGAGATCCTTGAGAAGGTCGGCGGCGCCTTCCTCTTGAAGAGCCTCGAGGATGTCGGCCGCGTTCTCCGGTGTGGATTCGGCCAGCATTTCCCACTCGTCGTGATGCGCGTCGAGATAGGCCTCGGCTTCGTCGGGGCGACGACGAGCAAGGTCGCGGAGCGTCTCAGTGACGGCGCGTGGGCGGGGGAATCTCAACCGCATGACAGGGGCAGCCTATCGCCTGTTGTGGAAGGGTGTGGTACCCCGAAATAGGGCAGACCCCCACGGGGGGAGAGGGGGTCTGCGCAACCGATCCTGTGAATCGGTATCGAGGCAAGCGTAACAGATGATCTCCGCCGACAATCTGTCGGTTTCGTCATCGGATCGTTATCAGCGGGCTTCCGGCGGTGGCAGCGTCGATTCTCCCGACGACGGCAGCGAGATCTCCTCCTGCGACGATCGCTGCACACAGACCTTCGAGTTCGTTTTCGGGCACGGCGAGAAGTAGGCCTCCGCTCGTTTGTGCGTCGACGAGAATCGTTTGGATCGCGGCCGGTGTGTCTCCGAAGTCGACGGCTCCTCTCACGGCACGGAAATTCCGCTTCGTGCCACCCGGCACATGGCCATCTGCGGTGATGTCGACGGCGCCGGGGAGAATCGGAATCGCTGCCACGTCGATCGAGGCGGAAACGTTGCTCGCCTGCAGCATTTCGGCGAGATGACCGAGGAATCCGAACCCGGTCACGTCGGTTCCGGCCCTGATTCCGACATCGACCGCAGCAGCGGATGCTGAGGCATTCAGTCGACTCATCGATGCGATTGCAGCACTTCCCGACGATGGAGACGCGGCCCCTTCCTTGATCGCTGTGGAGATCACGCCGGTGCCGAGCGCTTTGGTGAGCACCAGTCGATCCCCGGGCCGAGCGTCCTTGTTCGTGATCATTCGATCGGGGTGGACCGTTCCGGTGATAGCGAAACCGAACTTCGGGTCGCTGTCGTCGATGGAGTGCCCACCCACGAGGGTGCATGCCGCCTCAGTGAGGACTTCGACGGCGCCGTCGATGACATCGGCAGCGGCATCCCACGGAAGAACGTCGCGCGGCCACGAGAGGAGCTGCAACGCTGTCAGCGGCGTCCCTCCCATTGCGTAGACATCCGAGAGAGCGTTGGCGGCGGCGATCCGTCCCCAATCGCGGGGATCGTCGACGATCGGCGTGAAGAAGTCGACGGTTTGGACGAGCGCAAGGTCATCGGAGATCCGGTAGACCCCGGCGTCATCCGACCCGTCGATCCCGATGAGTAGATCCGGGTGCTTGGTGATCTCCGTTTCGTGCAAACGGCGCAGAACCTGCGCCAACTCGTCAGATCCGAGCTTGCACGCTCAGCCGGAGCCGTGTGCGTATGAAGTAAGGCGGATGGTTTCCATTGGCGACTGAGGGTAGTGGGTTGCTTGCAGGTTCCCAGCGCAGATCTGTGAGCCGTGAGCTCTGAGTGAGCAGGGGTCAGCCTTCACGGATTACAGATTACGGATTGCGGACTACGTGCCCTCAAGCATCGCTTGTGCCCGGTCGACCACCGTTGCCGGATCATCGCGGTAGATCGAATGTCCTGTTGCCGGCACTACCTCGAAGGTGTGGTTTGATCTGCTGGGGGCGTGGCGTTCGAAGTCATCCGAGGTGTACAGCGGATCGCTCTCCGCTCCGAGGATGTGGATCGGAAGGTTGAGTGCGGCCATCTCGTTGCCAAGGGTCCACGACGGGTTGTCGTCAAAGGTGGCGGCCATCACCTCTGGCGAGGTCGCTCGTACGGCTGCGTGCTTGAGGACGCAGTCTTCCCGGTGCCACTTCGGATGGTCGTCGATGAGTTGATCGACCGACGGTGGGTTCTCCGCTTCGGCCACCAGGTCGAACCGCAAGTCGCGGATCACCGTCGCGTCGAGGTTGATGGCAGGATCGATGAGGAGGTAGGCCCTGGAGAAGCCTGGATCCATCGTCGCTGCTCGCACGGCGATCGCGCCACCGAGTGAGTGTCCGATCACGAGATCCCACGGGCCGGGACACGATTCGGTCACGTCCCGGGCATAGCCGTCGAGCGAGTAGTCGGCCGTGAGGGAACTCTCGCCGTGCCCCCGCAGGTCGGGAGCGATGCAACTGTGTCCGTCATCTGCAAGGTCCCCACCGATCCGCCACCAGACCGGGCCGGCGGAGCCGAGTCCGTGGAGCAGCAGGACACTCGCGAGGTCATCGCCGAATGAGTGGAGATGGAGACGCGTCACTCCGGTGAGCGTACCCTCTGACGATCCTGGTTCGCGCCACACATCGTCGACCTACGCTGTCCGGATGAGATTCATCCGGTGGATGCTCGGTGCGCTCGGCCTCGGGTGGCTGGTCTGGCGCCTGTTCGGACCCGATGTCCAACCCGCCTACCGCGGGACACAAGTGAGGCCGATGCACGTCCCCGGTCGGACGGTCTTCGTTGGAGAGCGCGAGATCTTCGTTCGCGAGTCCGGACCCGAGGATGCGCCGCCGCTCGTTCTTGTCCACGGATGGAGTTTCGATGGGGAGATGAACTTCTTCCCGATCATCCCTGCCCTCTCTGAGCGGTTCCGTGTGATCGTTCCCGATCACAGGAACCATGGGAAGTCGGATCGGATTCGTGGTTCGTTCGAGATCGAGGATCTCGCCACCGACATCGTCGGCGTGCTCGACGAACTCGGGCACGACAAGGTGGACCTGTTCGGATTCTCGATGGGTGGGATGGCGTCACAGATCATCGCCCACCGTCATCCCGAGCGTATCCGCCACCTGATCCTCGCGGGAACCGCGGCCTTCCCGATCGACCGGCGTCGACCCGGTGCGCTCATCGCATTCTGGCTCGCACGCTCGCTCGCCCGTATCTCAACGAGGGAAGCGGCGTCGTTCACCTTCCGCTTCCTTCGCCGCACCCGGATCATCGACTCATCCCATGAGCGATGGATGTGGGCCGCCCTGATGAACCGGGACCCTTCCCTCTTCTACGAGTCCGCCAACGCTGCATGGCGATTCGACTCACGACCCTGGATCGGGGAGATCGATGTGCCAACCATGGTGATAGTCCCGACCGCCGACCAGATCGTCCCCACACGAACCCAATATGACCTCGCAGAGAGGATCGGCGCCGATCGAATCGTCGAGATCCCGGACGTCGGCCACGAGTCGGTCCTGTCAAGACCGGATGCCTATGTGGACGCGATTGAGCAGTTCTTGGGAACCGAGGCTGAGTCGCCAGAGGCATGAGTCCGGTTCCGTACTCAGTACGCCGCCGAAGGCGGCCACCGACTACCGACTACGGACAAAGTCAGCGATCTTTTCTCCCAGTTCCTCTGGCGTATCCAGGATCACGTTGTGGCCTGCTCCCGGGATCGACAGGTGCCGGCCGTCGGGTACTGATGCGGCGATCTCGGCTGCCAGAAGCGTGTACTTGGCGTCCCGCCCTCCCGAGATCGTGAGGACCGGCATCGGCAGCTCTCCGAGTCGGTCTCCTACGAACGGCTGACTGCCTTGACCGAATCCGCGTAGAGCGGAAGCGAGACCGGCCGCGGTGTTCTCGTCTCGGCAGGCGCGATCGGCTCGACGCACGTCTTCGCGGAGATGGCCGGTTCCGGTGATTGAACCCTCAAGCCACTCGCCGAGAAAGGCGTCGAGACCGATCGACTCGATTCGATCGGCGAGGGCCCCGTCACTGGCACGGCGAACTTCCCGGTCAGCCGCGCTCGATATCCCCGGGGACGTTGACACAAGGACCAAACGATCCACGAGATCCGGGTACTCGAGAGCGACGAGGAGTGCGATGCGTCCACCCTGGGAGTAGCCGACCAGAGGGATCGGTTCGTCGAACGATCGCAGCCACTCTCCGAGCACGGAGATCGTGGTCGAAACGTCGACAGGATCGACTCTGGTCCCCCCATGGCCGGGCAGGTCCGTAGCATGGAGTTGGACGGACCGACGCTCTATTGGGGCGAATTGTTCACCGGTCAGGCTGAATCCGTGCAGCGCCGCCACGGGACGCCCGGCGCCAAAGACACGAACGTTGAGACCCGACGGCAAGCGGTCAGTTCTGATCTTCGACTGGGACTTCGACCGTCATCGTGCGGTATGCGACGACCCCGAGACCAACCGCAGCGGCAAGAACGAGGAGTCCAACAATGAGTTTCTTCATATCGGAATCGTACCCGATTTGTCGTATGCGGAACGCAGAATCATCTTGGGGTGCAGAGCGGGCATTCGGTATGCTCCGGCCCGTGAAGGAATCCCTGACCCCCGATCGACGCAAGTTCCGAACACTCGCGTGGTCGGTGCTGGTCTTCAACGTCTTCGTCGTGCTCGGTGGCGCGATCGTCAGGGCGACAGGTTCCGGGGACGGCTGCGGTGAGTCGTGGCCATTGTGCACCGACCGCCTTTTCCCTGCGAACCCCGGCGTGGAGACGGTGATCGAATTCAGCCACCGGGTCACCAGCGCTCTGGCGGTCCTTGGTGTTGTCGCGATGTTCGTGTTCGCGGTCCGGTTGTACGAGAAGGGCAACCGCGTGCGGACCGGTGCGGCCGCCTCGCTGGGTCTGCTGCTCTTCGAGTCCGTGCTCGGCGCCCTGCTGATCGTCTTCAGCTGGGTTGATCAGGACGCGTCGATCGGCCGCATGGTCGTTGTGCCGATTCACCTCCTCAACACCTACATCCTCGTCGGAGCATTAACACTCACGGCGTGGTGGTCGTCGGGGAACCCAGGTCCGACGAAACCAATCGATCCGCAGGTGAAACGCAGTCTGATCCTCGGCGCCTTTGGACTCCTGCTCATCGGTGCGATGGGAGCGCTCAACGCCCTCGCCGACTCGCTCTACCCAGCCGAGAGCTTCCTCTCGGGCGTGACGGAGGAGTTCTCCGATGGCGCTCCGTGGTTGCTCCAGGTCCGGATCTTCCACCCGATCGTTGCCATAGCGGTCGGCCTCGGTGTCGCCTACCTCGTCATGCGGCTCTCCCCGACGGCGACCAATCGAACGAAGCGACTCGGTGCCATCGTCGGTGGACTCATCGTGACCCAGTTCTTGATCGGCCTCGTCAATGTGATGCTCGCGGCGCCTCTCGAGACCCAGGTGATTCATCTTGCGATCGCGGACACGATCTGGATCATCTATCTGTTGTTCGGCGCGTCGCTTCTTGGTGAGCGCTCACCGGCCGAGCTCCCCGTTGAGCGGGTTGCGTGAGCGAGTCCGTCCGGATCACGGACCCACAGCAGCCGGAAGCGGGGGCGACGCTGCGCGACTACGTACGCCTCACGAAGCCTCGCATCATCGAACTGCTGCTCACGACCACGCTGCCGGCGATGGTTCTCGCCGCCGGTGGATGGCCGGGGTGGTGGCTCGCAGCCACGACGCTGATCGGTGGGACGCTGTCGGCTGCCGGTGCGAACGTGATCAATCAGGTGTTGGACTCTGACATCGACCGGTTGATGAAGCGAACGCGGGGACGGCCACTTCCGACCGCGCGCATGGGCAACCGGGCGGCCATGATCTTCGGAGTGGGGCTCGGCACTCTCGGTTTCGTCTGGCTGGCGGCGACGACGAACCTCCTGGCAGCGTCGCTGTCGACGGCCGGACTGCTCTTCTATGTGTTCGTCTACACGATGCTGCTCAAGCGAACCACGACCCAGAACATCGTCATCGGTGGGGCCGCCGGCGCGGTCCCTCCCCTCGTCGGCTGGGTAGCCGTCACGGGATCACTCTCGGTACAAGCCTGGGTTCTCTTCGCCATGGTGTTCTTCTGGACTCCGCCACACTTCTGGGCGTTGGCCATCCGTTACAACGAGGACTACCGGGCGGCCGGCGTGCCGATGCTGCCCGGCGTCGTCGGCGTCAAGATGACGGCAGATCACCTCCTGCTGCACAGCTTCGTGACCGTGGGTGTGGCGCTGCTTCTCGTACCGTGGGTCGGGTGGATCTACTTCGTTTCTGTCGTGGTACTCGGCGCCTGGCTGATCGCCGGTGCGAATCATCTCCGCTCCAATCACGACAGGGCGATGAACTACTTCACCGCCACGAACGGGTACCTGGCCGGAGTGTTCCTGGCTATCGCTATCGACGTGCTGGCGCTCGGCGGCGCCGGCGTTTCGGCAGGGATCGAGACGGCGGCCCTCGTTGTCGGCTCGGTCTTTGTGGGTGGGGGCATGACTGCGATCGTTGTCCGTGAATTCGGCATGCATCCGGAGCGAAGACTCG
>JBLWQS010000061.1:0-7526 GCA_048452705.1 Acidimicrobiia bacterium | reverse complement strand
CTTCCCCCTGTGGAGCAGTCAGCCTCGGCCCGATCGATGTACGCAGCAGGAGTCCGAATTCGCCCGGCACGCGCGGCTCGGTGGAACGCAGATGCGAACTCAACCATCGTCAGCACCGATGTTGCAACCACGTGTTTGCCGCTGAGGAGCAACGACCGGTACTCGTGACCGCCCATCTCGTCGTCAAGATATGCAGCCACGAGAGCACTCGTGTCGGCGTACAGCCTCATCGGTTCTCACTCCGCTCCACCAACAGGGCTTCGAGAACAGCAGCACCCGCACCAGGATCTAGATTTCGGAGCTCCTCCAGCGTCAACACCGGCCCCTCAGGTGGTTCGCGCTCCACGAGCAGCCCTCTGGACCGCAACTCCTCCACGAACGCCGCCTGCGCATCTTCCGGCGTCACGGTTTGACTCAGTGTCTCGACGACGAACGCGTTCAGAGACCTCCCCTCAGCCTTCGCCTTGCGCTTCAGGGCCTCATGGAGATCGTCATCGAGGCGGGTGATCATCTGCCGCATGGCGATCATGCTATCAGTCATACCCAATGTGATATCACATTCATGCGAGCATTGGAAGACCCGCGATTCCGTTGAGACGGGTTGCGGGATTATCCCGGTGCCATCGGTAGGTTGCAATAGACATGGAACCCACCGAAACGACCGTGCCTGTCTGCTACCGGCATCCCGACCGCATCACCGGTTTGTCGTGCTCCCGTTGCGAGAAGCCGATCTGCGTCGAGTGCAGCCACGACAACTCGGTGGGTCAACTCTGCCCGGAGTGTGCGGCACCGAGCGGACGACACCAGGTCATCCAGGGCCGGCAGATCTACGGGAAGCCATCGTTCCAAACGGCCCCGGTCACGTTCTCGATCATGGCCGTCACGGTCGCTATCTACATCTTTGGGATGCTCTCGTCCGGCCTCGACGAACTCCTGTTCCAGAATCTCGCACAGGCGAACTGGCTCGTAGCCGCCGGTGATTGGTGGCGCATCTTCACCGCCGCGCTCCTTCACGGATCGTTGATGCACATCGGATTCAACATGTATGCGTTGTATCTCTTCGGGCCGCGCATGGAGCAGCAGGTCGGTTCCCCATCGTTCGCTGCGCTGTACGTGGCCGCTGCCGGCGCCGGTGGTTTGACTTCATACTTGCTCGGTTCGATCGACCAAGTCAGCATCGGAGCATCCGGTGCGATCTTCGGCCTGTTCGGTGCATGGATCTTCGTCGCATGGAAGATGCGCCACACACCGGGCGGTCGTTCGATGTTCACACAGTTGTTTGTACTGCTTGCGATCAACGTCGTCATCAGTTTCACCCCGGGGATCGACGGTTTCGCCCACCTCGGAGGCTTCGTCGCCGGCATCGTCATCGCCGCCCTCTGGTCGGTCCTCGCCGCCGGCAAGCCGAACGCGGTAGGGATCAGAACGTCGATAGCAATGGCCCTGATCGCCCTAGAACTGCTCGCCGTCCTGCTGGTCTGACGGAGCTTCAAGCTGCAAGCCTTCAGATCATCGGTAGGCCTCAGAATCAGATGAAGGCTCCCTAAGCCCCCCTGCGTCCTCGCCTGGCGGCTCGTTCGCGTCCCCCCGCCTCCTGCGTCGGCGAGGGGACTTGTGTTCTCCTCTCCCGCCGCAGGCGGGGGAGGTGGCCCGAAGGGCCGGAGGGGGCTCTGGGGGCTTGCATCACAACGATGAGATCTCGACGAGTCCAGGCGGTTCAGACTGACAACCGGCTACAGATTCATCTTTGTAACGAACTCGTCGAGGATCCCATCGAGATCCGGTTCGCCGATCTCCTGGAGGTCGTAGAACACCCTCGTGCTGGGCTTCTCGATGTCCACGATGCGCCGGAGGTCGATCGGCGTGCCGATGACCACCGCATCACAGTCCGTGGCGTTGATCGTTGCTTCCAGGTCGCGCAACTGCTCTTCGCCGTACCCCATCGCCGGCAGGATCGTCCCGATGTTCGGATAGGTCTCGAAGGTCTCCTTCAGCTTGCCCACGAGGAACGGGCGTGGATCGACGAACTCGGTGGCTCCGTACTTGGCTGCTGCCACGACGCCCGCACCGATCTTCATCCCGCCGTGCGTCAGGGTCGGACCATCTTCAACGGCCAGGACGCGCTTGCCCTTGACCACCGATGGATCTTCAAGACGCAGCGTCGAGGCTGCGTCAACGACGATGGCTTCGGGATTGACGGCGGCGATATTGGCACGAACGGTCTCGATGCCTGCCAGATCAGCCGAGTCGATCTTGTTGATGACGACAACATCTGCCATCCGCAAGCTCACTTCACCGGGGTAGTAACTCAGTTCGTGACCGGGTCGGTGGGGATCGACAACCGTGATCGCGAGATCGGCTTCGTAGAACGAGAAGTCGTTGTTGCCACCGTCCCACACGATCACGTCGCAGCCGTCCGGGTCGTTCTCAGCCGCCCGGACGATGGCTTCGTAGTCCACGCCGGCGTAGATGACGTTCCCGCGCACGATGTGCGGCTCGTACTCCTCCATCTCCTCGATGGTGCAGTCATGCTTCGCGAGGTCTGCGATCTCGGCGAAACGCTGAACCTTCTGCGCTACGAGGTCGCCGTACGGCATGGGGTGACGGATGGCGACGACCTTGAGACCCTTGGCCATCAGCGTCTCCACGATCTTGCGAGAAGTCTGTGACTTGCCGGACCCGGTCCGGACCGCACACACCGAGATCACCGGCTTGGTGCTCTTCACCTCGGTGTCGTTGGGTCCGAGCAGATTGAAGGATGCTCCGGCGGATTGAACGATCGCTGCCACACCCATCACGTGCTGATAGGGGATGTCGCTGTAGGCGAAAGCACACTCGTCAACGTCGAGTTCGTCGATGAGTCGGGGGAGCTCCTCTTCCGCATAGACCGGGATTCCCTCCGGGTAGAGCGGACCCGCCAGTGCGGCCGGATAGGTACGGTCGTCGATGCCGGGGATCTGCTCGGCCGTGAATGCCACGACCTCTACCGACTCGTCGTCGCGATAGCGAGTGTTGAAGTTGTGGAAGTCACGTCCCGCAGCTCCGATGATGATCAAGCGTCGTTTGCTCATCTGATGGTCTCCAATCGTTGGTCTAGTAGCCGGGAATCTGCTTGGGGAAGTAGTCCTGGAGGGTTCCTTCCCGATATACGTCTGCGGTGGCACAATGCAAGCCCCCTCCGAAGGGACCCACAGCCCAGAACGGAATGGGGATCACCTCGAAGCCGAGCTGATAGAACTGCTCCTGCTGGGCCTTCTCTTGCTCCTCGACGAGGATCGTGTTCTCGTCGAGCAGCAGCGTGTTCATCGACAACCACGGACTGCAGAAACAGAGGGGCGGCTTCTCTTCCAGAGCCGGTTCGGCACATGGAACGATCTCCCAATCGTTCATGGCGAAGAGCTGTTTCATCTCGTCCGTTATTGGCACGCGCTGCCGATTGCTGAGCGCCAGACCCGGTCGCAACGGGATGAACGTGGCGTCGATGTGCATCGGGTGGCCCTCGTAGAAGAGAACCTCGTGAAGACGGTGCTCCGGGAAGTGGCGCCGAAGCCACTCGATTCCCTTGCCGTTGGTGGTGGTCGAACGCTGGACAAAGAGATCCCTGCCGAATCGACCAACGTCCGCAGCATCGAAGAGGGGTTCCTCCTCGGTGAGGTTCCACTGCTTGTTCTTGGTGAAACGCTCGATCTGCTCTTCATTCGGCAGCGACTCTGCGTACTCCCAGAAGTCCTGCCCGTCCACGTATGACCGATCGGTCAGCCTGGGCTTGGGGGCGGACTCCCACCGGAAGTCGGGGTCCTGTTCGAAGTATTCCTGCAGAAGCGGCCGATACGCCAGATACTCGAACCAGCGGGAGCGCGCCGACATGGTGGCCTCAAGGATCTCGTTGCCGACCGTCAGCAGAACGTCGCGTGGCGGCATGACTCCGAACATGGAATCCTGGGTCCAGTCGGGTGTCTCGACCTTCTGTGAGAAATCGAGCGGCTCGGGCCGATCGACCTTGATGCCTCGCTTCGCGAGAAGACCGACGAGGTTGTCCAACTGCTCGTTGGCCGCATCCTCCATGTCACCTGGAAGCGGGCCATAGACGCCTTTCGGGAACCCGTACTCGGGCCAATCCCGAACGATCGCAGGCTCCGGTGCCTGCACCATCGTTCCGTCGGCGCGCCCGACGATCACGTGCTTCAGCGGATCCCACTCGTTCCACGAGTTGACGACCTTCGGCATAGCGCCTCCTCACTGCGTCCGAATGGGACGGTCGACGGGTGGGCGGTACGCTCCGCCTTGACCGGTCGGTGTGCCCAGTCGGCTCGAGTTCTCTTGGTTCCGGCCCGGCACCGGCATTGCCGGATTCGGTTGCGATGGGTATACTACCTATCAATTGATAGACAACACTAATCAGAGAGGGATGTCCATGCCCAGTTCGTTCCTGCACCCGTTCACGTCGCCCCGCAAAGACGAGTTCATCACGATCGTGAGTGGCCATGGTGCCGTCGTCGTTGATGATCAGGACAACGAGTACATCGACGGGATGGCCTCGCTCTGGTACTGCAACGTGGGCCATGGACGCGAAGAGATCGCCGACGCGATCGCATCACAGGCGACGACGCTCGCCGCCTATCACACCTTCGATCCGTTCACGAACATCCCTACCGAACAGGCTGCGGCCAAGATCGCCGAACTCTCCCCCTTCGACGAAGCCCGCGTGTTCTTCGGTTCATCTGGATCTGAGGCCGTCGACACCGCAATGAAGTTCGCGAGGATCGCCCATCGCGAAGCAGGGCATCCCGAGAAGCAGATCATCGTCAGCCGCGAGCGCGGCTACCACGGCACGAATTACGGAGGCACCTCGATTCAGGGCATCGCTCCCAACAGGGAGGGCTTCGGGCAACTGGTACCCGACATCATCAACGTGGTTGCCGACGATGACGAAGCCATGAAGCGGATCTTCGCCGAGCACGGAGACAAGATCGCCGCCGTCATCACTGAGCCGATCCAGGGTGCGGGCGGTGTGTGGCCTCCACCGGACGGCTACCTCTCGCATCTGCGGGACCTCTGCGACGCGTACGGGGCGTTCCTCATCCACGACGAGGTGATCACGGCGTTCGGACGCACCGGCGAATGGTTTGGCAGCCAGTTCTACGGGGTCACCCCAGACATGATCATCTTCGCCAAGGGTGTGACGTCCGGATACGTGCCCCTCTCCGGCGTGATCGTCGGCCCCGCAGTCATGGCGGGATTCGAGACGAATGAGGGCTTCATACTCCGCACCGGCTACACCTACTCCGGCCATCCTCTCGGATGTGTAGCTGCCCTCAAGTGCATCGAGATTCAGGAGCGCGAAGGCCATCTTGCACGGGCCAAGGAGATCGGTATCAGGTTGTCATCCGGACTGAACGCCCTGAGAGATGAAGGGTTGCTCACCGACGTGCGAGGCGAAGGTGCAGTGTGGGGAATAACGGTTCCCGATGGCGTCAACGTCGCCGAGGTGCGAGACACGATGCTCGGCAAGGGCATCATTATTCGCCCGATACCCCCGAACCACCTGACGTTGTGTCCACCGTTCGTCATCACAAACGAACAGATCGACCAGATCGTGGATGTCATCGGCGAGGTGCTGCGCTCGTGAGCAGCTGCGTCGAGATTCAAGACCGACCAAAGACACCGAGCACAAGAGCTCTTCCAGGAGGTTGACGATGATCGTCGGAGCACCCAAGGAAATCAAGAACGCTGAACGCAGGGTCGGACTCACGCCCGGGAGCGTGCGAGAGCTGGTCATGCACGGGCATGAGGTCGTCGTCGAGACATCCGCCGGTGTAGGAATCGGTGCATCCGACGAAGATTACGTATCTGTGGGAGCCCGGATCGGAACCGTCGACGAAGTGTGGGATCAAAGCGAACTGATCGTCAAGGTCAAGGAACCGCAGGCCGTCGAACGCGCCCGACTGCGCCCAGACCAGACCCTCTTCACCTATCTTCACCTGGCACCGGATCCCGATCAAACGAGAGAACTCGTCGACTCAGGAGCCACGTGCATCGCCTACGAGACGGTGACGGACGACCACGGTGGCCTTCCGTTGCTGGCACCAATGTCCCAGGTAGCCGGACGGATGTCCGTACAGGCCGGCGCCCACTGCCTCGAGGCCCCCAACGGCGGGGCAGGGTTGCTGCTCGGAGGCGTGCCCGGAGTTCACTCCGCCAGTGTCGTCGTGATCGGCGGCGGCGTCGTCGGAGAACACGCCATCGAGATGGCCGTGGGACTGGGAGCGTACGTGACCGTGCTCGATCGAGACATCAGTGTGCTCGATCGTATTGCCCGCCGATTCGGCACCCTGGTCGAGACCGTCTATTCCACTGCGGCGTCGCTCGAGGAGTTGGTGCTCGACGCCGATCTCGTGATCGGTGCCGTACTCGTCAAGGGTGACAGGGCACCCCGACTCGTCACCGCCGACATGGTGAAGAGGATGCGGCCGGGTTCGGTGCTGGTGGACGTGGCCATCGATCAGGGCGGCTGTTTCGAGACATCGAAAGCCACCACACACGAAAACCCGACATACGTCGTCGATGACGTGGTCCACTACTGCGTCGCCAACATGCCGGGTGCAGTCCCGAAAACGTCGACGTACGCGCTCAACAACGCCACGCTGCCGTTCACCCTGGCACTTGCCGACAGGGGAGCCAAGCAGGCGTTGCTCGACGATCCTCACTTCCTCGGCGGCCTCAACGTCTGCTGTGGATCCGTGACGGAAGAACATGTGGCGACTGCATTGGGCTACGACTACGTCGAGCCTGCGGTGGCTTTGGGAGCGAACTGACGCGCCAGCGCCGATCAGCAGGAGGGTGACGCTCGCTCAGTGCGGGTCGTCGAGGTCTACGGTGGCAGGAAGCGCTGTCGCATGGTCGCGACACGCAACAACGTCCTCAGCCGTATCGATGCCGTACCAGAACACGACCCACTCGCCGTGACGCCAGCTTCCTTCGGCCCTCTTGAAGTACCACGCATTGAGGGGATTGCCGGCACGGGATCTCCAGAACAACTTCGGCATGTCGTCGGTGAGTCGATTCCACAGTGAGGCCCCGAGGCCAAGTCCCTGCGACTCGGAAGTCACGGCGAACTTGTCGAGGTATGGCATTCCCATCTCTTCGGTGACGATGGCTACTGCCGAGTAGTCGTTGGTGATGTATATCCGCTGCGGATCGATGTCGTCGAGGTAGCTCGGCGTGACAGTTCGGCCAAACGCGCGCTCCAACAAAGCATGCACAGCCTGGCCATCGAGATTCGCTAGGTCCGTGTGGGTATCGATCGTTTCGCCCTGGCGCACCAGGGTTCCACTGCCCTTGTCGGTGAAGAGCTCGCCTGCCAGATGCTCGGGTGTGGTGATGGATACAGAAGAGGTCCGGGGTAGATCGCTCAACAGTTGCTCGATCTCGCGCAACTTGAGAGCCATCCCGCCGCTGACCCAGTGTTCGCGGATCAGCCGTTCGTAGTCCTCAGAGAGGTTCACGGCAGGGATCACGCTGCCTGC
>JBLWQS010000060.1:0-7556 GCA_048452705.1 Acidimicrobiia bacterium | reverse complement strand
CGTACTACGTCATACGTCGGACGTACTACTGCCTGTTGTCTCCCCGATCCTCGCCGACCCCGCCGATTTCCGAAGTGCCACTGATACGGAGCGGTGGCTTGGTCGCCGGTTCGCTCTTGGAGTTCCTATACTTCGCGCCGCTGCGTCGGAGTGGCGGAATTGGTAGACGCGCATGGTTGAGGGCCATGTATGAGAAATCATGTGGAAGTTCGAGTCTTCTCTCCGACACCAACAACCCCAAGGGCACCACCCCTCGGGGTTGTTGCTCGTTTCGGGCCCAACGGCGGACGAACAACCGAGGGCGCCGCTCCCCGCGGAATCGATGACCGGGGTCTACCGTTGACCAAGCGGACCCGGAGGGAGCAATCGCATGGATGACGTTCGCTGGCACGAGGTGGAAGCCCACGACCTGAGCACCGATGAAGTGAAGGCCGTCATCGCCGGTGGACGTTCGGTCTGTCTTGCGAAGACCGGGGAGCGTCTGAGCGCCCTCGACAATCGTTGTCCCCATCAGGGTGGCCCGCTTGGAGAAGGTACGATCGAAGACGGATGGCTGATCTGCCCCTGGCACGGCTACGAGTACGACCCCATCACAGGAGAACCACCCGGCGGGTACGACGACGCTGCAACTCCGTTCCCGGTTCAAGAGACGGACGATGCCGTCCTCGTCGGTATCCCGGTCGTTGCCGAACGAGAGACGCTGATGGATCAGATGGTGGACGTCATGACCGATTGGGGCGTCGACACCGTCTTCGGCATGGTCGGTCACTCGAACCTGGGCATGGCCGATGCAATGAGAACGGCAGAGTCCGATGGACGGCTGCGCTACTTCGGCGTTCGCCACGAGGGCGCCGCCTCGTTCGCCGCATCGGCATATGGGAAGCTGACGGGGAAGCCTGCAGCGTGTTTCTCGATCGCAGGGCCCGGTGCGACGAATCTCATCACCGGTCTTTGGGACGCCAACGTCGATCGAGCGCCCGTCCTGGCCCTGACCGGGCAGGTCAACACGCAAGTGCTCGGTCCCGGCGCCTTCCAGGAGGTTCCCCTGGACCGTGCATTCGAAGCGGTCGCCGCATGGAGCCAGACCGTGCTCGTCCCGGAGAACGCCACCGACCTGATGGCACTGGCGCTGAAGCATGCGATCGTCGAACGGTCCGTCGGTCACCTGATCCTCCCCGACGAGGTACAGGAGATGGATGGGCTGGCCGACGCGCCTGAACGTCCGATGCCGGGCCGTCTCGCCGACCCTCGCATCGAGCCGCGGCGCCGGGAAGTGGAACGTGCTGCCGAGTTGCTGACGCTCGCCGCTCATCCCGTCATCGTTGCCGGCAATGGTGCTCGGGCCCACCGAGACGATGTCATCCGCTTGGCGGAGAAGCTGGATGCCCCTGTGGTCACGACGTTCAAAGCGAAGGGACTGATCGGCGACGACCATCCGCTTGCATGTGGAACCCTCGGCCGGTCTGGCACGCGAGTGGCCGCCGCCACCATGAGCCACGCGGACGTCCTTCTCGTTCTCGGGGCATCGTTTTCGAACCACACCGGTATCTCTGAGAAGAAGACCACGATCCAGGTTGACGTCGATCGGATGACGCTCGGGAAGTTCCATCCGGTCGACCTCCCGATTCTCGGTGACATCGGTGTCTTCCTCACCGAAGTTGATGAACACCTCGAACGCCGTGACCGAGCCGAGGTTCGAGAATCCGTCGCCGAGCGCTGGAGACTCTGGAGGATCGAGAAAGAACGGCGGGCGCGCCTGAAGGACGAACGAGGGTGGATGCATCCGGCGCGTGTGTTCGAGGTGTTGGGCCGGATCACACCAGACGACGCCGTGATCACCGTTGACGTTGGAAACAACACGTATGCCTTCGGCCACTACTTCGAGTCCAAGGGGGAGCAAGACGTCCTCATGTCGGGTTACCTCGGCTCGATCGGATTTGCCCTTCCGGCGGCGATGGGTGCCTTCGCTGCAACAAGAGGGGAGCGGCCGATCATCTCGATCTCGGGAGACGGCGGCCTGGGCCAGTATCTGGCGGAGTTCACGACCGCTGTCAAGTACGCGATGCCGATCACGCATGTCGTACTGAACAACGACGAGTTGGCGAAGATCAGTCGCGAACAGGTCTCAGCGTTGCGCCCCGTATGGCAGACGGACCTCGTCAATCCCGACTTCGCAGCATTCGCCGACCTCTGCGGTGGCAGGGGGTTCCGGGTCGATGAGCCTGAGGATCTCGAATCGGTCCTGACACAGGCGCTTCGCGTGGACGACGGTCCATCCCTCGTCGAAGTCCGAACATCGCCTCGTTGGACGTGATTACCGAGAGGGTGAAGAACGGGCGACCGGTCCGTATCCTCTTGGACATCGAGACCGGGGAACCGTCATGATCCACATCACCCTCTCGGGGGACATCTTCCTCAAGTCGCGGCGTACGCAGCCGCGGATGATCAAGCGTCTCCTCGCGAGTCTTCAGATCGCGCTGGATGAAGCGGGATGCGACGCGCCGTTGGAGCGCCTGGGTTCCCATCGGTTCGCCCTGGATCCCGGAGATCGCACCGATGAGGTCGTCGAACGAGCCACTCGGGTGTTCGGCGTGGCGTCTGTCGACGAGATGGTGGAGATCGATGCGGTCGATTTGGAGCATCTCGCATCTGAGGTTGCGCGCCTGACCCGTGATCGTGTCTCCGGCCGGACCTTCGGTGTCAGGGTGAAGCGTCGGGGTACACACTCGTGGAAGTCATACGATCTTGCCTCGAAGTCGGGCGCCTTGCTTGTCGACGCGGGCGGAACGGTGCATCTCGATGACCCACAGGAACCAGTCGACGTGATCGTGCTCGACGATCGGGCCTTCCTCGTCGTTGCTCATCATCGAGGTCCCGGGGGTCTGCCCGTGGGTACCCAGGAGCCGGTTCTCTGCTTGATATCGGGAGGATTCGACTCGGTCGTGGCCGCCTGGATGATGATGTCGCGCGGATGCCCGGTCGAATTCGTCCACTTCACGCTGTCGTGCTCTCAGTCCGATCACGCAGTTGCCGTTGCCCGATCGTTGTGGGAGCGATGGGGATACGGCACCGACCCGATCGTTCACGTGGTCGAGTTCCAACCGGTGAAAGAGGCTCTGCTGGAACATGTCGACGTTCGGATGCGGCAGGTGGCCCTGAAGGTTCTGATGGCCCGGGCGGCATCCCGGATCGCCGAGGAGCGGGGGATCCTTGCACTGTTGACCGGCGATGCGATGGGGCAGGTGTCGTCTCAGACGCTGCCTCATCTCGTCGCGGTATCTGAGGCATCCGACGTTCCGATCTTCCGTCCCCTTCTTGGCCTCCCGAAGCAGGACATCATCGACTACGCCAGGCGGATCGGCACCGCCGAGATGTCTGCCCGCGCCCAGGAGGTCTGTGACCTCTCCGAGGGACGCCCGGTGGCCACGGGTGCTCGCCCGGAGAAGGTTGCCCGCTCCGTGAAAGACATCCCCGAATTCTTGATGAACGACGCGATCTCGACGAGGAAGACATTCCTGCTGAAGGACTGGTTCCCCGGAGCGACGTAGGCCACTTCAGCGAGGCTGAGGCCTACACTTCGGTCGAATCCACACGGGAGGGACCTTCATGGCGCGGATCGTGCGTCTGTTCGTAATCGGAGCGATGCTTCTTGCACTCGGTGCAGGCGTGGCCGCGTGCTCTGGAGAAAATCTGCCGACGACGACGGCGTCCGAAGGAAGCGAGACGACGCAGGTACCGGACACGACCCAGGCGCCGGATACCACTCAGGCGCCGGACACGACCCAGGCTCCCGACACGACGCAGGCCCCGGACACCACCGTTGCCCCCGGCGAGGAGGGGGAAGGTGAGGCGCCCTGGTGGATCCTGATCGTCGGTGGACTTCTCGTCATCATCCTGATCGTGGTTCTTGCCCGTTCAGGGAAGAAGAAGGACGTCAAGGTCGCAAACGTCGGTCCCACGTGGAAAGAACTCGCACGAAGTGGGTACGCCGACTCTCGTTGGCTGTTCGATCATCTCACCGAGGCTCTTGCTCTGTGGCGCGGTAACGCTCAGTACGATCAGAAGACGGACGTCGGGGCGACGGCAGAGACTGCGAGCGCCGAGACCTGGGCGAAGCTCTCCGGTCGGATGAACGCCGCGACCGACCATCTCTACGCACTCGAAGCGGCTGCGCCTGACACGAGAACGGCAGAAACGGCACGCAGCGTCGTCGATAGTCTCAACGACACCCGTGCCAGCGTCGATGCAAGAGCAGAGGCTCGATATGGATATCGGGCAACCGAGGCTGAAGGGGAAGGGCAACCGGATCGTTCGGCCAGGCTCGCTACAGCGCGGGATCGCGAGCAGCGGGCGTCTGAGAATCTTGCCGAATCCAGGCGGCGACTCGCTGAGGCATTGACGAGTCTCTCCGCGGTTACCTGAGGACTTGGAGAGCGATCAGCAGCATCGCATTAGAGGCGGCGGGCGGCTTCCAGCCATGAGAGGTCCGTGTTGCCGCCGGAGATGATGACGCCGACGCGAGAACCAGAGAAACGCCTTGGTTCTGTCCTCAATGCCGCGAGCGACGTGGCACCGGACGGCTCGACGACGAGTTTCATCCGCTGAAGGAAGAACAACGCGGCTTCGAGGATCGACGTCTCGGTCACCCTGATGATGTCGGCACCGAGCGCGGTGAGGATTGCGAACGGTCTGGCTCCGATGCCGGTGAGGAGCCCATCGGCCAACGTCACGGGGTCCACGACTCCCGCGAGCCGGTGCCCCGACCGTAGTGACCGGAAGGCGTCGTCGACGGCGAAGGGTTCGGCACCGATGACCGGGATCGGCGGACTCTGCGCTGCAGCGACGGTTGCGGCTCCTGAAAGCAGCCCGCCTCCTCCGATGGGGGCAACGATGGCGTCGAGGTTCCCGACCTGATCGACGAGTTCAAGAGTGGCCGTGGCCTGCCCTGCGATGACCTCCGGATTGTCGAACGGATGCACGAGTACCGCTCCCGTTCGTTCCACGACACCTGCCGCGGCGGTCTCCCGATCGGCGTGGTCGCACAGCACGATCTCTGCACCGTACGAGCGGACGGCGTCGATTTTGAGCTGCGGTGCCGTACGCGGCATGACGATCCACGCGGGGAGTTTGCGAATGGCGGCCGCATAGGCAACCGCCTGGCCATGGTTCCCAGAGGAGTGCGTCACCACACCGGGCACGCCTTCCGGGAGCTGAAGGACGGCGTTCGTAGCTCCACGAGCCTTGAAGGCCCCGACCTTCTGCAGATTTTCGGCTTTGAAGAAGACGCTTGCACCGAGTTCATCATCGAGAGTGGACGAAGTGAATACGGGTGTCCGATGAACGAAGGGAGCGATACGAACAGCTGCAGCTTCCACGTCCGAGTAGTCGATCGGGAGTGTCAATGGAGTGGCTCCTCATTGCGTGGCCGCGTCATCGCGACGAAATAGGCGCCGAACGCTAATGCAGAGAGAACGTGCCACAGACCGTGGAACTGGAGCACGTCGTCCGGCGCGCACGTTGACGCTCCCGAGCGGCCGAGGGCGTTGAAGAGGAGTGCGCCGGCGAAGAGCGCGAGTGTTGCGGCGTACCAGCGGCCGTCGATGCCTCCGATCCTGTGCATGAGGAGATCTGAGACAACTAGAGCCACCACCGAGATAGCGGTGAGGATATTCGTGGACGTAGGGAAGGAAACGAGTGCGACAGCGATCGTCGTCGATGCGACGGCAACTGAGGCCCATGCCCATGTCCGACGGAGCCCGTAAGCCCGTGCTGGGTTCATGATGATCAGGAACCACAAGGCTGTGAGAAAGGTGATGTCGTGGGCGAATCCGGCGATCTCAGGCTGCGGACCGTGGTAGAGGAAGCTCCCGATACCGGTACCGACGAGCAGGAGACCGAAGGTGATGCGCAGTGGTCGTTCCCGGTCGCGGGTTGACGGCGCCGTCAACATCAATACGAGTCCGACGACCGAATACGCCAGGCTCGTCCAAGCTGCAACGGGCTGCAAAAGCCAACCGGTGCTGAGCGCTTCGCAGTCACCTGCACCAAGTGTTGTGAAGACGGCTCCGATCATCCGTGCAGGGTACCCGTATCCCGTCCCACCCCGGTGATCGGTGCTGGAGTGGTACGATGACGATAGCTCGAAAGGTCTACTCGGTGTGGTCGCCGAGAACCAGTTGACCACCGAGAGTGGTCGACATAGACTGACCCCGGGTGTCGGGGGAGCAACGCGATCGAGGAGGTCGACAGTGGACTCTCTGAAAGAGTCGGTTGAACGCCAGTCGTTCGACGTTGAACGCCGCGGCTACGACCGCGATCAGGTCGATCGATTCCTCAAGGAGTTGGCGGTCTCCATCTCCACGCTCGAGGAGAGTCTGAGGGACGCCGTCATACAGAAGCGGGAACTCGAACGGCGGCGCGTCGGAAAGGCCGAAGTCGAGGACTCTGTCGAGTCTGCGTACGTTGCGGCAGCCGAGGCCAAGCACAAGCTGCTCACCGATGCGGAAGAACGAGCGGCTCTGATGCTCCGCGACGCGGAGATCGAATCGGCACAGCTGCTGGCCGCGCCACAGGCAACAGCGGATCGCGCCAGGAAAGATGCTGAAGGGCTCCTTCTGCAGGCGCAGGCACGTCTTGACGCCGCCGGCGAGGAAGCAGAGGCCATTCGTGCCGAGGCCGAATCGATCCGGGCTGACTCTGCTCGACTCGTCGAGGCTGAAGTGGCGACCGCGAGGGAGGACGGCGACCGAATCCGTACGGAGGCGACGACGGAATCTGAGCGGGTTCTCGCATCCGCACAGACCGATGCGGAAGCGACGCTGGCTGAGGCAACGGAACAGGCCTCCGAAGTGTACGAAACCGAGCGTCGCCGCTCCATCGAGCGTCTGGCCAAGAGCCGAGACGAGTACGAGGAACTGGCACGCAGCCTCCGATCCCTGAAAGAGGCTACGGGAGACATGCTGACGAACGCGCTCCGTGACCACGAAGCGATTCGGGTCGTGCTCGACGAGTCGACGGTCGAAGTCGGCTGACGGTCGAACACGACGGTCTCCGAGTCTGTGACGGTTGCCGGAGGAGTCGGTAGCATCTCAAGGGAACATGGCGCGCAAGAGCAAAACGACGAAACGACTTCAGCAGCTTGACCGAACCGCATCGCAGCGGTCTTCAGCCGCGCCCCCTGGTTTCCAATCATCCGGCGACGATGAACCGGCGGCCTCATGGCCGGCATTCATCGCCGGGGTGGTCCTGATCTTCGTCGTGTTCACAGCGATGGCTGTGTTCGTCGGTACTCGATCCGTCGAAGCCGATCTCGAAGCCAGGTCCGAGCAGAGCCTCCGTCTGGCCGGATTCGGAGACATCAGCGCCCATGCCGACGGCTTCTCCGTGGCCTTGAAGGGCCAATACACCGAGGGCCAGGACGTCGCATCGGCTGAGCAGGCCGTCGTCGGACTCACCGGTGTCGGAGCCGTGGACGCAACGGGTGTGTGGGTGGTCGCGGTAACCGAACTCGAAGCAGGCGAGATCCTCGGCTCACCGGTCGCGTTCGTATGGACTTC
>JBLWQS010000059.1:0-7573 GCA_048452705.1 Acidimicrobiia bacterium | reverse complement strand
TGATGACCTATGACAGCACTCAAGATCCCGTGATCACGGGTCGCCTCCTTGACCCGCACGGCGACTGACCATTGACGAGTACCCGGCCAGCCTGTGGGCCACACCTCCTACGGTGTGGCCCACGGTCATCCTGCCCGTCTGTAGATGTGCACTGGGACGACATGGACGACCGGCTTGTAGAATCAGAGAGACGCACCCGGCGAGAGCCCAGGAATCCTCACAAGGCTCCTGCGGCATCCTTTCCCGTCGGGTGCGTCACCCTCATCTTCACTGTGACGTGTTGAGCGACGCGCATCAAGGGGCTCTGGTGAGATCGAGAGTGAACAACCCCGCTCCGTTCGTGTTGCTATCCGACCGGTAAAACATCGCCAGGTCAGGCTGCCCGTCGTTGTCGGCCGGTAGCTCGAACCGGAGTCGGAACTGCACCGCGTCGTGTCCTTCGGTGAGAGCACTGTGGACGGCCGCGGTGACGTCGCATTCAATCGACGTGTCGCCGGTCACTCGACACGAGACCGCATCGCCGGAAGCCGCCAGATCGAAGAGTTCAGGGCCGAAGGCGTCATACACAACGGGTTCGGCCAGCAGAGCGCCTAGATCCACGAATGGAGACCCCACCGTCGTCAGGGCGTCGGACGCTATCCGAGCGTGAGAGATCGAGACGTCGGTGGGGAGGGAGAAAGTCAAATACGTCTGCACCCCCTGACCTTCAGGAAACGAAGGGTTGAGATTGTCGCCGACGAAAAGACCGGTGCCCATCCCAGCGAAGCCGGTCGGAGTGTGGCCTTCCATAGAACCACCCTGATTGGCGATGGAGACGACCGGAGGGGCAGCGGGAGGCGTATCGGTGGTCGGTGTGACCGCCGTGTTGGTGCACGCGGCCGCGAACAGCATCAGGACCACAGTCAATGGAGTCTTAGCGAACACCATCGAGGATTCCCCTTGCTGTGTAGCGGGCGACGGCAACTTCGGGAGCTGTCAGAGCAGCTCCATCGGTCCCGGAGAACATCAGACGATCCGGATCGCCAAGTACATGGTGTAGTCCGAGGATGTGGCCGATCTCGTGGCTGCTCACCCGTTCGTCGGGGACCGAAGGCTCGTCCGCAACGAAGAACAAGCGGGTACCGAAGGGTGTCATGCCGTTGGCGGTGCCGATGTGGGACACGTAGAAGCCGTTGATCGTCGCGGGATCGGGGATGGCGATGGCGCCCGATCGCACCGCCGTCAGAAAGCCCGCCGTGTCACCGTTGCGGAGACCGAGGACGGCATCCTCGGGCACCTCGATGCGTGCAACCGTCTCGACGACGAGTTCGATCCCAGCTTGTTCCCAGATCGCTTGCATCCGCTCGGCGATCGCTTCGATATCGGCGACGCTCCGACTCGACGAGAGCAGCGCCTCGGGTCCGCCGTCTGCGCTATCGACGAGGTAGAGCGACATCGAAATGGGAATCGGTGCGTCGTCGGGGGAGTCGGACTGCGCTTCGATGGATGCGGTGGCCGAACTGCACGCGGTGGCAAAGAGGAGGAGGGGGATGAGGAATCGCACGTCTCCGTAACGCGAAGGGTCGGCTTCCGATTCCGTGCGGACCGTGCCGTTGCCGGTAGGCTCCCGCGTCCATGAGACGGATCACCACCGAATGCTGAACGGCGAAGCGGGATGACGACTCTCCTCGCTCGATTCCGTTCGGGCCGCACCGTTGATCGTGGCGGTGGCCTGGGAACGTTCATTGGCGTGTTCACGCCTTCGATCCTGACGATCCTCGGCGTGATCCTCTTCCTCCGGACCGGTTGGGTGGTCGGGAACGTTGGGCTCGTCGGGGCGCTGGCGATCATCATCCTGGCGAACCTCATCACATTGGCGACGGCGCTCTCCGTCTCGTCGGTCGCAACCAACATGGAGGTAGGCCCGGGCGGCGCCTACTACATCATCTCCCGCAGTCTCGGCGTGGAGATCGGAGCGGCCATCGGTTTGCCCCTGTTCCTCGCCCAAGCGTTCTCGATCACCCTCTACGCCTACGGTCTCTCGGAGTCGCTCCAGTACGTTTGGCCGGATCTGCCTCAGATGCCGGTGGCCGCCTTGACGGTGCTGCTGGTGGCTCTGCTCGCAGCCAGGGGAGCAGGCGTCGCCCTCAAACTCCAGCTTCCGATCATGGCGGCGATCGTCCTGTCTCTCCTGGTATTCTTCTTCGGAGTGGCTCGCTCGATGCCGCAGAGCGTTGATCTGTTCGGACACGTCTCCGACCCGGCAGGCTTCTGGACGGTGTTCGCCGTGTTCTTCCCGGCGGTCACCGGGATCATGGCCGGTATCTCCCTCTCCGGTGATCTGAAGAATCCGACCCGCTCGATTCCGAGGGGAACGATCATCGCTGTCGTCGTTGGATTCGTCGTCTACGTCGCGGTCGCGATCGCCCTGGCCCTCGCCGCGTCCCCTCGGGAACTCGTTGCCGATCCGCTCATCTGGTTCACCATCGCAGGTGGGGCGGCCTTCCTGATCTTCCCCGGACTGTGGGGAGCGATCTTCTCTTCGGCGGTCGGGAGCGTGCTCGGCGCACCGAGAACGCTCGAAGCCCTTGTTCACGATCGAATTCTGCCCGCCCGAATGGCGGCCCGGCTCAGCAAGATCGAAGGTCCCGGCGTTCCCCTTCTCATCACCACGGCGATCGCGTTCGCGGCAGTGGGGCTCGGTGGTCTGAACGCCGTCGCACCGATCCTGACGATGTTCTTCCTCACGACCTATGGGATGGTCAACCTCGTCGCTGGGCTCGAACGGTTGAGCGGCGATCCGTCGTTCAGACCCACGATGAAGGTTCATTGGATCGTGTCTCTGGGTGGGGCGGCTGCATGCTTCTGGGTGATGTTCCTCATCAATCCTTTGGTCGCGGCGATCGCTCTGCTTGTCGAACTCGGGATCTATCTCCTGGTGCGGAGACGTGCGCTCACTGCTCGTTGGGGTGACGCGCGCCGCAGCGCCCTCGTATCGCTCGTGCGATCGACGGTGTTGCAGCTGAGGCGGCTGCCGGAGGATCCGCGGAACTGGCGGCCGAATGTCCTGATGTTCACCACCGATCCCGAGCAGGACTACGAGACCGCCCGGTTCGCGAACTGGCTCGTTCAGGACCGGGGCATCCTCACGGTCAGTCACCTGATCGAAGGCTCGATCGCAGACCACGTCACCGACCTGCCGGACACGGTCCACGACCTCAACAGATCGCTTGAGAAGGCAGGACTCACCGGATTCGGAGAGGTTGAGATTGTCCCCAATCTCGGTCGAGGCATCGTGTCGGTGGCCCAGGCCAATGGGATCGCGGGGATCGCCTCCAACACGGTGCTGTTCGGATGGCGTGAGCGTCGGGACGAGATGGCAACGGTGCTCAACGCCATCGAGGAACTCTCCCTGCTCCACAAGTCGAGCGTCATCTGCCGCCCGGTGTCTCAGCGTCTCGCCCCGACCGGCAGAACGATCGACGTGTGGTGGGGCGGGTTGCAGCAGAACGGTGATCTGCTCGTGCTGTTCGCCCATCTCCTCTCCCTGGATCCGGGCTGGCGCGATGCCACGATCAACATCAAATCGATCGCCACGACGGAGATGATGGAGGAGCGGACGGTGCGTTCCCTTGACGAAATGATCCGGGCGGCGAGAATCGGTGCACAGTTCGAGGTGATCCGCAAGCCCGAAGACGAGACGATCCTTGAGATCATCCACAGTCGATCGAAGGATGCCGATGTGGTCTTCCTCGGCCTCAAGGAGATCGGCCCCGACGAGGCGGAGGACTACGTCGAGCGGCTGCTGCAGCTCATGTCCGGGCTGAGAACCGTGCTCTTCGTGCGCAACGCCGGCCAGTTCCGCGGGCAGCTCCTCGGTGTCGAGCGGTCGAGCGCGAACCTCAGCTGAGAGCCCCATCCATTCCGCGGGCTGACGGCGTCATATACGAGGTCTGCAACCCTGGGTACGCGGCCTAGGTCGGTCCGGTCAGTCGGCGTCGACCGACTCCGTCTCCCGGGTGTCCGAGCTGCTGTCGGTAACGGTCTGCGGTCCCGCGATCAACTCGATTGCCCCAACGAGGAATCCCGCGAGGAGAACGACGAGAACGACTCCCGCGATCGACACTGCCGGGGTCATCAGGAGGGCGAGGAGACCGAGGCCGAGCGTCGCCCACTCCAATGGTCGACGGTAGGTGTGGAAGAAGAGCGAGATCCCCGTTGGCGGTTCCTGGCTCTGGCCCCGCCAGCGATCGAGTCCATCTCCGGTGGCAGCCCGCAGACGGACAGCCCGGGACCCGGGGCCGAAGAACCACGCTGCCAATCCGGCAACGAGTGCGAGGAAGATGAGGGCCCAGATGCTACTGATCAGGTCCTGCACCAGGGCGTCCCAAACGGCGATGCCCGCGTTGCTATCGACCTCATTCCCGATCGCTCCGACCGTGAGGCCACGCCCGAATCGCAGCGAGATCAGGTTGACCACACCGGCAATAGCGGTGCCGAAGCCGAGGATGGCGACCTGTCTGCGTCGATCCGGAGCGACCAGTATCGCCGCTCCGATAGCGGCGATCGCGAGGAGCACCGTGATCCAACCGAGCATGTCGAGAAACGCAACCGCCGCTTGTGCCGAGCCAAGACTTTCGGACTCGGCCAACACGATCCTCCCGAGCGTAAAGTCCTCGCCAACGAGAGCCACGATGTCGAGGCCTCTGTCGGAAACGGCAACGATGACCGGCTCGGCGATCGTGTCGAGGTCGATAGCGACGGTCCCTTCCTCAGCGACGAGCGCTCCGTCGCTGGTGAGAAGAATCATCAGCGATCCATGGGTGACCCGAAGGGCCGTGTGCCAGACGGTGGCGAAAGCGTCCGTCAGGATGATTTCATTCGCAACCTTGGCAACGAGGGTCCCGGCGCCTGCGGCGACAGGGCTGGCGATGAAGACCAGCTCCTCCGGCAGCGCTTCTGCGATCGAGGCCTCGAGTTCGGTGGCTTCAAGGACCGCGTCGCCGATCCGGACGGAGAGGGCTTCGGCAACGGCCTCGTCCTGTGCCAATGGACTCAACGTCGATACGAAGGCCTCCGTATCGAGCAAAGTGGTCTCGGCCCACCCGATGTGAACGGCGAGGGAGGTAAGGACGATGGCGAGGATGGCGAGAACCCACGCGAAGAATTTCCGAACCCCAGATCCGGACTTGGCCGGCGGATTGTCCTCGAGTTGGGATCTGAGCGCCTTGTTCTCGGCCTGGAGCGCCGCGACGGAATCGTCTGTCGGGGCCCCATCTGTGTTCTCTTCGTTCATGGAGCGAAGCCTAGCGAACGTACTAATTGAGATGTCGCTGTCTCGCTTCATTCCGCGGGCTCACAGCGTCATATACAAGGACTGCAACCCTGGGTACGCGGTCCGTTTCGTTCCGCGGGCTGACGGCGTACATATACAAGGACTGCAACCCTGGGTACGCGGTTTGGTCCCTATCATCGAGGGATATGCATTACGACCTGACAACGCTGCCGAACGGGCTGCGCATCATCTCCCAGGACATGCCCTCGCTGCGCTCCCTCTCCATCGGAGCATGGGTGGGCACCGGGAGTCGCGACGAAGCCCCGATCGAGGCCGGCGCAAGCCATTTCCTCGAACACCTCCTTTTCAAGGGCTCCGAAGCGTGGCCGGCCCGCCGGATCAGCGAGGCGTTCGACGCCATCGGCGCCCGGCACAACGCCTTTACCTCCAAGGAATACACCTGCTACTGGGCCCGGATGAGAGACGTTGATCTCGAACTTGGCGTCGAGATACTCGGCGAGATGCTGCAGCGTCCCGCGTTCCGGCAGGCCGAGATCGACAACGAGCGCGGCGTCGTGCTCGAAGAGATCAACATGAACGAGGACGATCCAACCGACGTCGCCCACGAGCAGTTCATCAACGCTCTGTGGGGAGGCCACCCGCTCGCTCCGCCGATCCTCGGTACTCCCGAGTCGATCGTCGAGATGAGCCGCGAGACCATCCACGGGTACTGGGAGCGTCGCTACACGCCGAAGTCGACGGTGATCGCGGTGGCCGGGAGGATCGACCACGATCACCTCGTCGAACTCATCGGGAACGCCTTCGGTGACTGGCAGGGCGAGGAGATCGACCGTGAGTTGGTCACGCCATCGCCCTCCAGCAAGGTCGGTGTCCGTCACCGCGACACCGAACAGGCCCACCTGATTCTCGGTGGCCCGAGCCTCAACCGTGACGACGACCGCCGCTACGAGTTGATCGTCGCGGACCATGTCCTCGGTGGCGGCATGTCCAGCAGGCTGTTCCACGAGATCCGGGAGATGCGGGGACTCGCCTATGCGGTTCACGCGTTCCGGCTGCCGTTCGCCGACGCAGGGTCGAATGCCATCTACGTTGGGACGACACCGACGCAGACTGCCGAAGTGCTGAAACTCGTTCGCGGGGAACTCGACCAGATGATGGAACACGGCATCACGGAAGAGGAACTCAACAGGGCGAAGGGCCATGTGCAAGGGGCCCTCGCCATCTCGCTCGAGGACGCCGACGGACGCATGAACCGACTCGGCCGCAACGAGATCACCGGACTCGAACACCGGTCGGTCGATGAGATCGTCGCCAAGGTCGACGCCGTCACGCTCACCGACGTGATCGCCGTCTCCCGCGCCGCCTACGGCGGGCCGTACGTCATCGGAGCGACCGGGCCATTCGAAGAAGCCGACCTCGAGGAGTTCATTCGATGATCGTCAGCGTGTCTGGTGCAGGTGGCCGGATGGGCAGCCTCGTGGCGGAGACCATCGCTGCGAGCCCAGATCTAGAACTGGGGCCGCTCTACGACCCGCATCACGCAGGGGCGACGGTTGCCGACCAACGGATCAGCGATGATCCAGCATCGATCGCCGGAGCCGACGTTGTCGTTGAGTTCACCGAACCCGACGTCGTGATGGAGAACCTCGCGACCTGGCGGTCCCTCGGAATGAGCGCCGTCGTCGGAACATCGGGATTCGATGCCGACCGTGTCGCTCAACTCCGAAGCCAGTGGGGGAGCGGTCCTCCGAACTGCCTCGTCGTACCGAACTTCTCGATCGGCGCCGTCGTGATGATGCGTCTCGCCGAGATCGCCGCTCCTCACTTCGCCGCAGCAGAGGTCATCGAGTTGCACCACGACCGCAAGGTCGATGCACCGTCGGGAACGGCGATCGCCACCGCCGAGCGCATTGCCGCCGTTGCGCCTCAGAGCCGTGCCGTTGAGTCGACCGAACTGCTCCCCGGCGCCCGAGGCGCCGACGTCGCGAGCGTGCCGGTGCACGCAGTCCGACTCCCCGGGCTTGTGGCACACCAGCAGGTGTTGTTCGGCGGCACGGGAGAGATGCTCACGATCCGCCACGACACCACCGACCGCACGGCCTTCATGCCCGGAGTCCTCGCCGCCGTGAGCGCAGTCCAAGACCTCGACGACCCAGTAACAGTCGGCCTCGAGTCGATATTGGGGATCTGAGAGCCCGAAAGTCCGGAAGCCCTCGACCGAGTACGGAATACGGACTACGGATTACGGATTACGGATTACGGATTACGGATTACGGATTACGGATTACGGATTACGGA
>JBLWQS010000058.1:0-7664 GCA_048452705.1 Acidimicrobiia bacterium | reverse complement strand
GGTCGTTTCGGCGGTAGCACAATTGGCCGGAGCGACCTCCACTCCGCTCATCCGGTCTGTCGACGTTCGTGACATCGGCGGGACGTCCGTCGTGACGGTCGTCATCGATGAGGCCGGAGATCGACTGGTCGGTTCCGCGATCGTGGAAGGTGGGCGTGCCTACGCGGTTGGTCGAGCGGTGTGGACCGCGCTCTTCACCCGCTGAGTACTCGGCGGCATCAGCTGAACGATGACATCCGCGTCGGTCGGGTCGAGAGGCTCTGCGACGCTCTCCGGGAACTCCCTTCGGAAGTCGTCCACTTTGGCGATGACATCGCGCACGACGAGCCGGGTGTGGTCGTCGGGGACCTCGAGCAACTCGTTGTGATCAGGCTCGTTGGTCGAGACGATCGTGAGTCCCAGACCCCGAAGGTAGTCGAGCATGATCTCCTGGACGACTTTGTCCGACGAGAGGACCGAGAGATCCGAAACGACGAGTGCGTCGGCATTCCCAGATCGTGCGATGTCGAGGACGGCACGGAAACCGTCCCTCCCCAGGGGCTGTGTCGGATCGCGCCCGTCCTGGCAGGTCGCGACGAGGTGATGGCCCGAATCGGCCGTCCACCGGCGTACCCGCTCACTCTGAGCGAATGCGGTCTCGCCCTCGGTCAGACTCGATGCCTCTCGTACATACCCGACGACGCGCACGTCTTCTCCCGCGCTCTCGATGTTGCTGCCCACCGTGAGTATGCCAGGAGCACGGTGAGTGGTCAAGAACTGTCGCTGAGTGGTTTCGTCTCCGCTGGACGCCGTTGACGTCGCTGGTACGATTTCGGCGTGACTCGAGCCCTCGTCCTGAACGCAAGTCTTGAACCGCTGTCGGTGGTTCCCGTCAGGCGCGCCCTGGTGCTCGTCTTTCGTGATCGGGCCGAAGTGTTGGTCACGAACGGCGCGCTCTGGCGGTCAGAGGCGATAGCGATGCCGTCTCCCTCGGTGGTGCGCCTGAAACGATACGTGCGCGTGCCATACGAGCGGAGGGTTCCAGTGAATCGCAGAACGGTGTTCGAACGGGACGGCCATCGATGTCAGTACTGCGGGCATCAGGCCGAGAACCTCGACCATGTTGTGCCGCGTTCCCAGGGAGGTGAACACTCCTGGACGAACGTCGTCGCCGCGTGTCGGCGCTGCAATACCAGAAAGGGTGGTCGCACGCCTCTTGAGGCCGGACTCGAACTCGCATCCGCACCGCGCCAGCCGCGTTCGGACACCTGGGTGGTGGCAGCGATCGGCGGTTCGTTCGATCCGGACTGGGCGCCCTACGTCAGGACGTCGACGACCGGATAAGCAGAACCGGCCTGGTGCATCGGCGAACGATCTTCGTGCCGGTGGAACCGAGTAGCCCCTGGAAAAGTCCTTGACCGTGTGATCCGATGACGACGGTGTCGGCACCGAGTGCCTCGATCTGCTCGAGGATCGTGTTGGTCACGTTCTCGCTCTCGACGACGCTGGCTTCTGTATCAATGCCGGCGCTCCGAAGGGCCGCGACGATCGGAGCCGTGTGCTGTTCGAGCTTGTCCGACAGGTAGCGCTCGATCAGCGCATCATCGCCGGGCCAACCCCTGGGTGCCTCTTGGGGTACAGCGGGCGTGGCGACGAACTCATCGTCGGCGATCACGCCTGCGCCGTCCGCAGCTCCCCACTGGCCTTTCATGTCGTGGAGGAACGCTCGCGGTACTTCAACAACGGTCAGCACGGTGACCCGGCCGTCCGGCCCGGAGAGACTGGCGGCGAAGGTCGAAGCGGTCTCGATGTCGAGCTTTCCGTCGGTGGCGATCACTACATGCACGGTTCCTCCTCGGGTGTCGCTCCCAGACTATACGCGAAGGCCGGCCTCGCGCCCGATCTCCATCAACGTTGGGATCTCGATCCCGGCCGAACGGGCGTGGTCGATCGCACGTTCAAGGCGTCGAGGAGCGCTGCGACCCGTTGTGCCGTGACCGGGGTCTCCTTCGATCGCACGGACCATGCCCTCGATGGCGCGATCCGGGTCGACGGGTGCGCCGACGAGCCACTCCTGGATCTGGAGAATCTCTGAGACAACGGCGCTGGCGAACGGGCGATGATCATCCCACAGCTCTGAGACGGTTCCCCCGGTTCGCAGGCCGGCGATGTTCGCGGTGAGGATGTAGAGGTTCTTCGCGACCAATTCATCGACGAGGTCGTCATCCGATATCGGTTCGGCCGGGATGCCGATCGAGTCCAAGGCATCGACGAGGAGGACCGCTCGCGGTCCCGCGATCGGCGTTGGAATGAGGACCTTCGTCGCACGTCCCTGCTTCTTCTCGAACCAGACGACGGCCACGGTCGGTGAGGCGATCTCGTGGCGCTGCCAGTCGCGGGGGAGGAGCTCGTTCTGTATCAGCCCCGCCTGGGAGCGCCAGTCCTCTGGCAGATGACCGAGGGACTCGTGGAGATCATCCTCTCCGACGGTGACGAGGGCGAGCGCCGGTTCCGGGATGACGCGGGCTGCTTCCATCACGGATGTCGATCGGAGGATCGGGAACACGGGATGGCCCGATCGGAGCAGAGCGTGGGAGAACACGGCCCCCATCTCGCCGACGCCGATCAGGGTGATGGGTTGCTTCATGAACCGCAGGCTACCTGACCCGAAGTGGAGACACGAGGGCACGTTCGGGGGCGAATGAATTGACATGTGGCGCAGAGTGGGCCATAGTGGGGCCTCGTGGAAGATGGTGACCGCAGCGTGACGGAGGCGCAGAAGCGTGTTTCTTGGTGAATACAGCCACTCGCTTGACGAGAAGGGCCGGGTCGTGATGCCCAGCAAGTTCCGTGTGGGGCTTGCCGGTGGGTGCGTCATGACCAAGGGCCAGGAGCGCTGCGTCTATGTCTTCCCGATGGATCGTTGGGAAGAGGAATCGAGCAAGGTCCTCAAGCTGCCGCGCACTGATCGGCGGGCCAGGAACTTCTCGCGGTCCTTCTTCGCCTCGGCGTCGGATCAGGCACTCGATCGGCAGGGACGAGTGCAGATTCCAGAATCACTGCGCCGATACGCGGGGTTGGGGAAGGACCTGACGGTGGCCGGTATCGCCGATCGCATCGAGATTTGGGACACCGAGACCTGGAACCAGGTCGCAGCTGAGGCCGATGAGTACTACGCCGAGATCGAGGAGGCACTGTCGGAGGACGGTATATGACGGTGACACACGAGCGCCGGGACACCGAACCCGTGCTCGAAGCTACGAAATGGTCTGGCCTGTGGTCAGTCCCCCGGATGCCAATTGGAAGGCCCCTTACTCCGCCCGCTTCCATGTTGGCGCCAGCGCTCCGGGGGGCTGACCATGGATCAGACCATGAACAGCTATCACGAACCCGTGCTTGCGGACGAGTGCGTTCAGATGCTCGCGACGGCAGCGTTCGGCATCGTCGTGGACGGCACGTTCGGCGGCGGCGGTCACACGCGGCGCCTGCTCGATGCCTATCCGCAGATGCGGATCATCGGTATCGATCGCGATCTCGATGCGATAGCCAACACGCCGGACGATCCCCGGGTGCGTGTCGTGCTCGGCAACTTCGCAGAGATCGAACGGATCGTGTCCGATGAACTGGACACGCAACGTGGCGACCCTGGGGCCGTTGACGGGGTTCTTCTGGACCTGGGCATCTCATCGCATCAAGTCGATGTCGCCGCACGCGGATTCTCCTATCACCGGAGCGGTCCGATCGATATGCGGATGGGTACGGATGTATCGCAGTCCGCGGGGGACATCGTCAACGGGTACAGCCGTGACGATCTCCGAAACGTCATCCGTAGCTTCGGTGAGGAACGATTCGCAGGCCGCATCGCAGATGCCATCATCGCGGCGAGGCCGATCGACGACACAACCGCCCTCGCGTCGGTTATTGCGGGAGCCGTTCCGGCGGCCGTACGCCGCGGTGGCCACCCGGCCAGGAAGACGTTTCAAGCTCTCCGCATCGCCACCAACGCGGAGTTGGATGCGCTCTCGGCCGGTCTCGATTCCGCCATCGAACTTCTCAGACCCGGCGGGAGACTTTGCGTGATCTCGTACCACTCGCTTGAGGATCGTATCGTGAAGCGTCGCATCGTGTCCGGCACGACCGGATGCGTGTGCCCACCCGAGCTCCCCGTCTGCGGATGCGATCAACAACCAGAACTCAACGACCTCGGCCGGTTCCGACCGTCAGCCGAGGAGATCGCAGAGAACCCACGGGCGAGAAGCGCCATCATGCGCGTCGCTGAGAAGGTGTCGGCATGACGGCCGGTGCGCTTCCTCGGTCCGGAGCACGTCACGTTGGCACCCGTGCACGCACCAGGCGGAGCCCCGTTGTTCGGCCGCTCGTCATCTTCACGATGGCGGTCATCCTCGCCTTCTTCGCCGTCATCTACTCGAGGATCTCCCTTGATCGCACCGCGTTTGAGCTTCAGCGACTCGACCAGGAGATCGCAGCCGAGCAGGAGCACCATTGGGACCTGCGCGTCGATTACGCGCGCCTCCAGGCGCCGGATCTGATCACACAACGGGCCGCCGCTCTCGGGCTCGTCTACCCGGAGGCTCGTCACACGCTCGAGATCTCCGGCACGGCGGACACGGTCGGCGGCCCCGAGGATCGATGGGTGGACCTCAGAGCGCTGCTCATGGAGCAGCCGTGATGACCGAAGGAGGGGAACGATGCATAGGCCGAACGCTGGCGGCCACGCACCCGACCGTAGAGAAACGCTGAGGGGAGCCTGAGATGGCACGATCAACGTTCCGCTTCGTCGACCTTCGGTTGATCGCCGTCGGGCTCATCTTCGTTCTCGCATGGGCAGGTATCGGATACCAGCTCTTCCGGATCCAGGGTGCCGATGCCGCAAAGCTCGAACAGCTTGGATTCGATCAGCGCGTTCGTCATGAGACGATCCAGGCGAAGCGAGGGACCATCTACGACCGGGACGGACTCGAACTCGCCGTCACGGTGTACGGGAAAGCCCTCGTCGCGGATCCGAGCCTTGTGGAAGAACCGGAAGAAGCCGCAGCGATCCTCGCTCCGATCGTCGGTGCCGACTACGTCGAACTGATCCAGCGCCTCGAAGGGGATGGACGATTCACGTACGTCGCTCGGAGACTTGAGACCGAAACGGTCGAACGGGCGACGGCGGCGATTGAGGCCGCAGATCTGGCCGGTTTCTCGTTCACCGACGAACCACTGCGAATCTATCCGTCCGGTGCCCTCGCAGCTCCCGTCATCGGCCTCACGCGCCTCGATGACGGATCCGGGATCGAGGGAATCGAGGCGGTCATGGAGACCGAACTCAGCGGCCGCCCCGGCAAGCGAGTCGTCGAACGCGACCAGGCGGGCCGTGCGATTCCGCAAGCCGAGTTCCTCCTCGAACCTTCCGTGGCCGGTTCAGACGTGGTACTGACGTTGGATCGGGAGATCCAGTACACCGCCGAGACCTCACTCCAAGCAGGGATCGACCGATCGAATGCGCTCGGCGGTTCTGTGATCGTGATGGATATCGACAGCGGTCAGATCCTCGCCATGGTGTCGCTGCCGGGCTTTGACGGATCGGATCGATCGACCCTTGACCCTGCGACTCTCCGCAACCGTGCCATCACCGACGTATTCGAGCCCGGTTCTACCCTCAAGGTCGTCACCGTTGCCGCAGCCCTCGAGGAGGGTGTCGTTCGGCCGGACACGCCGTTCGAGACTCCCAATGAGATCGAGATCGGCGAGGAGACGTATTCCGATCACGGAACCAACCCACCCGTCATGACTGTCTCAGACATCGTTGCCAAGTCGTCCAACGTGGGCACCATCAAGATCCAGGGCCAACTGGGGAACGAGGCGCACTATCGATATCTCGACGCGTTCGGCCTGGGCCGGCCGGCCTCGATCGACTTCGCGGGTGAATCGACCGGCCGCCTCGACCACGTGAGTCAGTGGACCAACTCGGCTGCAGGCCCCTCGGCCGCCATCGGCTACGGCGTCGGCGCCACGCCCCTCCAGATGGCTGCCGTCTACTCGACCATCGCGAACGATGGTGAATGGGTCGAACCCCACGTGGTTTCAGAGATCGTCGCATCGGATGGAGAGCGAACGATTACCGAGCCGAGGCGTCACCAGGTGATCTCCGCCTCCACAGCGCGTTCGATGCGCACGATGTTGCGTGGGGTCGTTGAGGATGGCACCGGATTCCGAGCCGAGATCGACGAGTTCCCCGTCGGCGGTAAGACGGGAACATCCGACAAGTTTGACGTCGAGACCGGCAAGTACAGCGAGACCGATACGATCGCCTGGTTCATCGGCATCGCACCGATCGATGACCCAGAGATCGTGGTGGTCGTCGTTCTCGATGCCCCGAGCGGAACCATCGACGGTGGTCGCTACGACATGAGTTTCGGCGGGACGTCCGCTGCCCCCATTTTCGCCGAAATCGCCGAATCGGCACTCCACCAACTCGGAGTGTCTCCAACGAACGACGGCGATGCCTGATCCGGTCCATCTCTCGGATCTCGTCGGGCGCCTTCCAGGGGGAGGGCGCTTCACCGGTGTGGACGTGTTGGTTACCGATGTGACCCATGACTCGCGGGCTGTAGGACCGGGAAGCCTGTTCGTTGCGATCCCCGGTGGGCAGCACGATGGCCACGACTACGTGGATCGTGCGATCGCAGGTGGAGCAGCCGCGGTCATCGTCGAACACGACGTCGGGTGTCCGAGCCAGATCGTCGTTCCCGACGCCAGGGCAGCACTGCCCTGGGCAGCTGCCGCGGTGTACGGGGATCCCTCTCACCGTCTCTCCGTCGTCGGCGTAACCGGGACCAACGGCAAGACCACCGTTACCCACATGCTCGAGCAGATCGTGGTCACCGCGGGGAGAACAGCTGCCATCGTTGGCACTGTCGGTGCGAGAATCGGCGCCGCCGATCGCCCGGTGGCAAGAACGACACCGGAAGCCTCCGATCTTCAGCGCCTCCTCTCCGATATGGTCGTTGCCGGTGTGGACGTGGCAGCGATCGAGGTCTCGAGTCACGCACTCTCCCTTCACCGGGTCGACGCCATCCGCTTCCGGGTCGCAGCATTCACCAATCTGATGCAAGACCACCTCGACTTTCACGGCGATATGGAGGACTACTTCGCAGCGAAGGCTTCTCTGTTCACGGCCGACCGAGCCGACCACGCTGTGGTCGCGGTCGACGAGGAGTGGGGGAGGAGGATCGCAGCCGTCACCGACGTGCCGGTCACCACTGTTGCGATCGGTCGTGACGCCGACGTCGCAGCGGTGTCGGTCACCGAGTCCATCGCGGGATCGTCGTTCGTGATCGCCACACAGGGTCGGCGCATTCCGATCGAACTGCCGGTCCCCGGGAGATTCAATGTCGAGAACGCGCTGGTGGCCGCCGCCGTCGCTCTCGAACTCGGTACCGACGATGACTCCATTGCCCGAGGACTCTCGTCCATCGGTACGATCCCCGGCCGATTCGAACGCGTCGAGAGCGGAAGAGATTTCGGCGTTGTCATCGACTACGCCCACACCCCCGACGCCATCGAAGCCGTCGTCGACAGCGCACTCCGCATCTCTCAAGGTCGGGCGATCGTGGTCTTCGGCGCCGGTGGAGATCGTGATCAGGAGAAACGTCCCGCCATGGGACGAGCAGCGAGTC
>JBLWQS010000057.1:0-7910 GCA_048452705.1 Acidimicrobiia bacterium | reverse complement strand
CCGAGATTTGGCGTTCACAAGACCTATGTCGTACTCGTCGGCGGCATCGTAGAAGCGAGAACGATCCGAAGGCTGACGAGCGGGGTCGACCTCGACGACGGTCCGGCCGTAGCTGTGTCGGCTCGGGTCCTCGATCGCTCCAGCGACACGTCGCTTGTCGAGATGACCATGGGCGAAGGGCGAAAGCGGATCGTCCGTCGGATGTTC
This sequence comes from Acidimicrobiia bacterium, assembly GCA_048452705.1. GTDB lineage: Bacteria > Actinomycetota > Acidimicrobiia > Spongiisociales > UBA5794 > JAHEEL01. Next base: position 7,703 of record JBLWQS010000057.1, on the reverse strand, counting down.
GACGCCGTGGGTCACCCGGTTCAACGACTCGTTCGGACGTCGATCGGACCGTTGCGGGATACGTCACTGGCTCCCGGCCAGTGTCGCCCCCTCACGATCGAAGAGATCCGGGCGTTGTACCAAGCAGGGGAGGAGGTGCCCGATGGTGGATGAGCGAAGAGTTCAGCCGGCGGGAGGAGTCTTCCGAACCGGTGTCAAGATCCCCGGGGACAAGTCACTTTCGCACCGTGCACTGGTGTTCGCCTCGCTCGCAGAAGGTGAGAGTGAGATCACAGGTCTTGCTCCGGGTCAAGACGTTGCCACGACCGCGACCGCCCTTGGACGCCTCGGTATGCGACACACGGGAGACCGTTTCTCACCGATCGAGGGGGTCACAGAACCCGGCGGCCCGATCGACTGTGGTAACTCGGGCACGACGATGCGTCTGCTTTCCGGCAGCCTCGCCGCCGCCCCGACGAGGATCACGCTCACCGGTGATGACTCCCTGCTCGGTCGGCCGATGGGTCGACTCGTCGCTCCCCTCGGAGCGCTCGGGCTAGAACTCTCGACACAACAGAACGGCACAGCACCGATCACGACGGGTGAGGCTTCGCTGGTCGGAGCCGATGTGGTGATCGACGTCGCCTCCGCACAGGTCCGAACGGCGTTCGAGTTGGCGGCCATTCAGGCGAACGGAGCCTCGACGATCGAAAGCCCGACGGGGTATCGGGATCACACGGAACGGTGGCTCGAGACATTCGGCCTCGGGACAGTGGACGAAGGCACGAAGATGCAGATCACACCGGGCCGAATCCCGGGTGCGCGCTACGACATCCCCGGCGACCCGTCGAGCGCTGCGTATCTCTGGGCGAGTGCTGCACTCGTCGCCGGCGCTCACGTCGTCACTCCCGGCATCTCTCTCAACCCGGGCCGCCTCGGTTTCCTGACGATCCTCGAAGCGATGGGGGCCACGGTGCACGGCGAGGTGACCGGCTCGATCCACGGCGATGCGATTGGAACCGTGGAGGTCACGGGAGGGGGGCTGCAGGCCGTTGAAGTTTTTGGGGACACGGTTGCGGCAGCCATCGATGAGCTCCCGCTCGTTGCTGTGCTCGCCGCATACGCGGAGGGAGTCACTGTCGTTCGCGAAGCCGTGGAGCTGCGGGCGAAGGAGAGCGATCGCATCGCAAGCACGACGGAGATGATCCGAGCCTTGGGCGGGGGAGCGGAACCGACCGAGGATGGCTTCGCGGTGATCGGAACCGGATTCCTCGATGGGGGCACCGTCGACGCTTCCGGCGATCATCGGATAGCGATGACGGCCGCTGTCGCCGCCACAGCCGCCGAAGGTCCGGTGACAGTTCTCGGCGCGTCCGCAGCCAACGTATCCTGGCCATCGTTCTACGAGACTCTGGAGGCAGTGTGGTCATCGCAGTAGACGGACCGGGCGGCGTCGGCAAGTCCACGGTGGCGAGCCGCGTGGCGGTGGCCCTTGCCCTTCCACATCTCGACACGGGATCTACGTACAGGGCAGCGGGTCTCATGGCACTTCAGAGCGGAGCCCCTCTCGACGACAGCGATGCTGTACTCGCCGCACTCGATGAGGTCGACATACGCATCAACGACGGAATCGTCAGCATCGACGATGTCGACGTCACCGAAGCCCTGCGCAGCGATGAGGTGACGAAGGCGTCGAGCGTCGTAGCAACTCATCGTGATGTCCGGGAGAGAATCGTCGCCCTCCAGAGGGCGTGGGTAGCGAAAAGGGGCGGTTCGGCCGTCGTCGAAGGACGCGACATCGGGACTGTGGTCTTCCCTGACACACCCGTGAAGATCTACCTGACTGCCCGGCCCGAGATCCGAGCGGCACGTCGCTCGGGAGACGCCGAGGCAGCCGACAAGTCGAAGGATCAGATCGCCGCAGAGTTGGCAGCGAGGGACCACACAGATTCCAATCGCAAAGCCTCGCCGCTGAGGCCGGCAGACGACGCCGAGATCATCGATACAAGCGACTTGAGCATCGATGAGGTCGTGGAACAGGTACTAGCGCTGGTGAAGGCCACAGCGGACGAGAGGTAGGAAATAGCTGGTCCCGCCCGTTCTCCATACTCTTGCTCACATCTCACAGCTCACGGCTCACGGCTCACACACCCAACAAGGCAAGGGCTTCGCTTGCGTCCCATCCGCGGTCGTCTTCGATCGGACCGTGGGCACCTGGATTCGGGGCGGCGAACGCCCCTTCGACGAGGGATTGCACCGTTTTGACGAATGTTCGTAGGCGCGGGGGGAGAGGGAAGTACTCGTCCTCATCTGTCACCCGAACGATCTCCACGGACCCACCGGGTGCCACCGCCTCGATCACTGCCCTGACCCGCTGATCCGGAGCCGATGCGCCCGCCGTCACACCCACGACATCGGCATCGCCGAACCACGAGGGGTCGACGTCTTCTGGACCATCGACCCGGTGGGAGCGAACACCGGCCATTCGGGCGACCCGGACGAGCGCCTGCGTGTTCGACGAGTTCTCTGAACCGACCACGAGGATGACCGATGCCGACTCGGCTAGGCGCAAGATCGCCGTCTGTCTGTTCGTCGTGGCGTAGCAAAGGTCGCTCTTCCTGGCGGTCTTGAGACCGGGGAACCTCTCATCGGCATCGGCCAGGACGCCCTCCCACTCGTACAACCCGAGCGTCGTCTGGGCGAGAAGCGCCACCTTCGTTTGATCCTTCGGGTCGAACGAGCGCAGGCCCTCCTCCGGGTCGATCAGCGTTGCGGCGTTCGGCGCCTCAGCGATCGCACCGATCGCCTCGTCGTGGCCTTCATGGCCGACATAGATGATGTCGTATCCACGATCGGACATGCGCCGCATCTCGTGGTGCACCTTCGTGACCAGGGGGCACACGGCATCGATCATCACCGCAGCCCGATCCTCGGCTTCGGCCACGACCTCGGGTGCGGAGCCGTGGGCGGACAGCATGACGGGACGACCAATGGGAACGTCTGCCACGTCGTTTACGAAGAGGACGCCGGCCCGTTCGAACGCATCGACGACCGCGGCGTTGTGGACGATCTCGTGGTAGCAGTAGACGGGAGGCTCGAACGTCTGGACCATCCATGTCAACGCTTTGATCGCCATCTCAACGCCGGCGCAGAAGCCGCGAGGCTCGGCAAGCAGTACCTGTGGGCTCATGCGAGCGAGCATAGAGGGCGTCGGGTCTGGAGATCGCACGGGTACCATCGTCAGCGATGTCCAATCCCACTGTGATCGAGATCGTTGGCGATAGCCCGGCCGCTGAGGCGGGGCTGTTGATCGGTGATGAACTCATCGCGGTCAACGGGGTCGTTCCATCCGATGTGATCGAGTACCAGCAGCTCGTGGACGATGCCGATCCCGAGGTAACGATCCGGGGAAAGAGCGGTGAGCGGACGATCCGTCTGGACAAGATCGCGGGTGAACCCCTGGGGCTCAGACTCTCATCTTCGATCTTCGACCGCGTGCAGACGTGCGACAACCACTGCGAGTTCTGCTTCATCTACCAGTTGCCACCGGGGATGCGCGAGTCGTTGTATCTCAAGGACGACGACTACCGGCTTTCGTTCCTCTACGGGAACTTCACGACACTGACCCGCTTCACAGAACTCGATCTTGCTCGTGTTGTCGAGGAGCGTCTCGGACCGCTCTACGTCTCCATCCACGCGACGGATCCAGAGGTGCGCACACGCATGCTGCGCAATCCGCGAGGAGCGACGTCATTACGTTGGCTCAGAGCGCTCCTGGACAATGGGGTCACCGTTCACGGACAGATCGTTCTCTGCCCGGAAATCAACGACGGCGCCACCCTCGACCGCACAGCGGCAGAGATCCTGACTCGCTATCCGGGCCTGGCGTCGGTCGGAATCGTCCCTCTCGGCTTGTCCCGCTACAACACCGAGGAGAACCTTCGTGTTCACACCGCCGTCGAGGCCGCCGCAGATCTCGATACGATCCACTTCTGGCAGGATGAGGCGATGCGCCGACTTGGGAGGAGGATGTTCTTCGCATCTGATGAGCTCTACATGGTTGCGGGCCGAGACGTTCCGTCCCGGGCCGCCTATGAGGACTTCCCACAGCACGAGAATGGCATCGGTATGGTCCGAACGTTCACCGATGAGATTGCAGCGCTTACGAGTGGGGGAGAGTCGTCGTCGCCACTCGTCACCGGTGAATGGAGGGCGATCCCCTCGGCACCGAGTGAGGGATACCGCGCCCCACGCCACACCGGGACAGACCCTGCATCGGTCGATGGTCCCGTCGGCATTCTCACGGGGGCATACGGTGCCGCTGCCCTGGAACCACTGTTGGCACAACTCGAAGGCCTCAGTGGCAGATCCCTACGGCTCGTCGAAGTGGAGAATCGCTTCTTCGGTGGAAACACCGCCGTCGCCGGCCTTCTGGTTGGGTCGGATCTCAAGCGCGCCATCGAAGAGGATCTCGACCCCGTGGCCCACTATCTTCTCCCCGACGTTGCACTCTCCGGAGACGTCTTCCTTGACGACACGTCGCTCGAGGATCTCCGGATCGCATCCCCGGTACCAATCATCGTCACCCCGGCAACAGGCTGGGGCCTCATCGAAGGAGCAGCGGCATGAGTCGGCTTCCCGTCGTCGTCATCCTCGGTCGTCCGAATGTCGGCAAATCGACGCTCGTGAACCGCATCGTGCGATACAAGGCCGCCGTTGTTGATGAACAGGCAGGTGTCACGCGTGACCGACGGGAGTTCAACGCCGACTGGAGCGGGCGTGACTTCACCGTCGTGGATACAGGCGGATGGGAATTCAGGCCCGGTGAGCAGTTAACGGCCGACATCCGCGAGCAGGCCGAGATCGCCGTTACGGGCGCAGACCTCGTTGTCTTCGTGACCGACGGCACGGCGGACCTCACCGACGACGATGTTGGGGTCGCTCGAATCCTGCAACGGAGCGGTATCCCCTACCTGTTCGTCGCAAACAAGGTCGACGGCCCGACCATCGAACTCGATATCGCTCATCTCTGGTCGCTTGGCCTCGGTGAGCCCATACCGATCTCTGCACTGCACGGACGCAATACCGGTGATCTCCTCGATCGTCTGGTTGAGGCACTCCCGATTCTCGGAGAAGCGGCTGCAGATAACGTCATCGCCAGTCTCGCGATCATCGGTCGGCCGAATGTCGGCAAGTCGACGCTCCTGAATCAGCTCGCGGGCGAAGATCGTGTGCTGGTTTCGGATGTGCCCGGCACGACTCGTGATCCGATCAACTTCGTTGTTGAACTCGACGGTGAACCGTTCGAGGTCATCGACACCGCAGGCATCAAGCGGAGGACGAAGATCACCGACGACGTTGAGAAGTACGCGGTGATGCGGGCAAGGGGCGTCCTGAATCAAGCAGACGTTGCTCTGCTGATGATCGACGGCACCCGAGGAGCGACCCACCAGGAGCAGCGTCTCGCTGAGGAGATCGTCACTGCCGGTGTCGGCTTGATCCTGGTGTTGAACAAGTGGGATATCCGCAATGAGGATGAGCGTCTTCACACCGAGGACTCCGTCGCAGATCGTCTCGCGTTCATCGATTGGGCACCGATTCTGAGGGTGTCGGCAGAGACCGGCTCACGCCTTGTCCGTCTCCCGGCCGCGGTGCGTGCGGTGCTCGAGAATCGGCGCCGTCGGATTCCCACCCCGGAGCTGAATCGACTGATCCGGACGCTGCAGGAAGCTCATCCACCGCCGGTGCGTAAGAATAAGCGTCCCCACATCCTCTACGCCGTCCAGGCTGAGACTGATCCGCCCACGTTCGTCTTGTTCGTACGGGGTGGAGACCTCGGTCCCGACTATCTGCGGTTCATCGAGCGTCGGCTGCGCGAGACCTATGATTTCACAGGGACTCCTGTCCGGGTTTTGGTCCGTAAGCGCCACAGAGGTGAGACATGACGGGATCGCTGAGCGACCGATTCCACGCAGAAACGGATCGAGCCGCGACCGGTGGTCCGGAGAAGTACCACGAAGTTTTGAAAGAGCGCGGGAAGCTGTTCGTCCGTGACCGCGTCGACCTCCTGTGCGACCCGGGTTCTTTCGTTGAGGACGGTCTTCTCGCCAACGCAGTGACCGATGGGCACGGAGCCGATGCCGTCGTCACTGGTCGCGGGACCATCGACGGGCGACCGATCATGGTCATTGCGAACGACCCGACCGTCAAAGCCGGCAGTTGGGGACGTCTGACCGTCGAGAAGATCATCCGGGCGCTCGAATCTGCCTATGACGAGCTGCTCCCCGTCTTTTTCCTCGTAGATTCGGCGGGGGCACGCATCACCGACCAGGTCGATCTGTTCCCGGGTCGACGCGGCGCGGGAAAGATCTTCTACAACCAGATCCGGCTGTCCGGTCGCGTTCCCCAGGTGTGTTGCCTCTTCGGACCGTCTGCGGCCGGCGGCGCCTACATCCCTTCGTTCTGCGATGTCGTCGTGATGGTCGAGGGCCGCGCTTCGATGTACCTGGGTTCGCCCCGCATGGCGCAGATGGTCATCGGCGAGGAGACGACGCTCGAGGCGATGGGCGGTGCCCGTATGCACTGCGAGACGTCGGGCTGCGGTGATGCCCTCGTATCGAGCGACGAGGAAGCGATCACGTGGGCCCAACAGTACTTCAGCTACGTCGCCGACCACACCCGGGTCCTCCCTCCCGCATACGCCCCGGAACCGCCCGAGGAAGGGTTCCGGCCGGCAGAGATACTCCCCGAGGATCCAAAAGCGGGCTACGACATGCTTGACTTCTTGAAGTCGATCGTGGACGAGGGTTCCCTCTTCGAGATCAAGGAACTCTTCGCCCGTGAGTTGATCACCGCGTTCGCTCTGTTGGATGGCAAGCCGGTTGGGATCGTTGCTTCGCAGCCGAACCATCTCGGAGGCGTGCTATTCGTGGACTCGGCCGACAAAGCGGCTCGCTTCATGTGGCTCTGCGACGCTATGAACATCCCGCTGCTCTTCTTCGCCGACGTTCCCGGATTCATGATCGGCACGAAGGTCGAGCGGGAAGGCATCATCCGTGCAGGCGCGAAGATGCTGACGGCCATCGCAGAGGCGACGGTCCCGAGGATCTCGATCATCGTGCGCAAGGCGTACGGAGCCGGCCTCTACGCCTTCTCAGGGCCGGGTTTCCGCCCAGACGCGACGCTGGCGCTCCCAACCGCGGAGATCGCTGTCATGGGCCCTGAGGCGGCCATCAACGCCGTGTACTTCAACAAGATCGAGTCACTTCCGGAGGATGAGCGAGAGGCGTTCGTGGAAGCACGTCGCGCTGAATACTCGGCGGACGTCGATCTCCTTCGGCTGGCATCCGAGAACGTCGTTGACGCCGTCATCCAACCTGAGGAACTCCGCAGGGAGATCATCGCGCGGCTCCGATACGCCGCCCGTAAGGATCGGACCTTCTCGAAGCGGCGCCACGGCATCCCGCCCGTATGACCGAGGAGTCGGCAACGAAGGAACCGGATCAGAGGGTTGAACGCCAAGGCTGGCCGATCGGGTTCATGCTCCTCATCGGTATCACTGCCCTCTACCTTGGGTGGAGACTCATCCAGGGCGCCGGCGTTCTCATCGGCTGGATCACCGGCTGAAGCGGCCTATTCGGAGGAATCGGTCGGTGGTTCCGCCGGGACACCGACCCGGGCCGCACGCTTCGCGTAGTAGTAGATACGCTTCAGGTCCTCGATGA
>JBLWQS010000056.1:0-8272 GCA_048452705.1 Acidimicrobiia bacterium | reverse complement strand
ACCGATACAACTCGCCGGCGCAAGCGCACGAGGACCGATCGAATCGATGCGGTCGTGACGAATAGGTACCTCGGGATTCCGATCTTCCTCGCGGCGATGTGGGTCGTGTTCAAATTCACGGCAGATGTTGCCGGGGCATTCCTCGAGTGGATCGACGGCACCGTCTCGGGACCCATCGAGCATCTGGTGCGGAGCTTGGCGGCAAGCATCGGGCTCGGCGGAACCTGGGTCGAGAGCCTCCTGGCCGACGGCGTCGTCGCCGGAGTCGGTGCGATTCTGGTGTTCATCCCTGTGCTGTTCTCCCTGTATCTGGCACTCTCCTTCCTCGAAGACAGCGGCTACATGGCCCGGGCAGCGTTCGTCATGGATCGGGTCATGAGCGGTGTTGGGCTTCAGGGGAAGAGCTTCCTCCCGATGCTGGTCGGCTTCGGTTGCACTGTTCCTGCGGTCTACGCCACCCGAACGCTGGAGAATGAGCGGGATCGGATCCTCACGACGCTCCTTGTGCCGTTCATGAGTTGCGGAGCACGGCTCCCCGTCTACGTGATCATGGCTTCGGTGTTCTTCCCCGACTACGCGGGCCTCGCCGTGTTCGGTATGTATCTGCTCGGCATCGTCATCGCAATGGCGATCGGCTTCCTGTTGAAACGATCCCTGCTGCCGGTGACCGATCCGATGCCGGCGATCATGGAGATGCCCCCGTACCGGCTTCCAACGTTCCGATCGATCTGGTTCCACACGTGGACACGCACCCGGGCCTTCCTCAGAGAGGCCGGTTCGATCATCTTCATTGCCACGATCGTCGTCTGGTTCCTCATGGCGATCCCCATCGGAGGAAGCGGTTCGTTCGGTGACACCGACGTCGACGAGTCGGCATTTTCAGCGGTGGCGGGGGCCGTCGCACCCGTCCTCGAACCGGCAGGGTTCGGATCCTGGGAAGCGACCGGATCACTCATGTCCGGCTTCGTGGCGAAAGAGGTGATCGTCTCGACGATGGCGCAGGTCTACGGAGCCGAGAGCGTTGAAGTCGTAGAGGACCCAGCGATCATCGACTCCGTCGCAGAGATCTTCACCGGCTTCGGTGCCGCAGTTGTCGATGCTGTGAAGTCGATCCCCGGCATCATCGGAATCGACCTCTCCGACGATGGAGAGACCGAGACATCGAGCGGCCTGTCGGCCTCGATCGAAGCCGGATTCGAGGAGAGCAGCGGTGGCCACGGTGCTCTTGCGGCGCTGGCGTTCATGGTGTTCATCCTCGTTTACACCCCATGCGTGGCGACCGTTGGGGCGATCCGCCACGAGATCGGGACCCGATGGATGTGGTTCAGTGTGATCGGACAGACGATGCTCGCCTGGGTGATGGCCGTTGCGGTCTTCCAGATCGGAAGATGGGTGGGACTCGGATGACCGTGCTCGACCGACTCGTCGACGAACTGCGCTCAGAGCGCGGCCCGATACGCTCAACCGATCTTGCCCGCCGCATCGGCGTCTCCGAACCGGCTCTCGGAGGGATGATCGATGTGCTGACCGCCAAGGGCGTGTTGAGCGCACCCTCCGAGTCGCTGGAGGGCGAAGCCATCGCGTGTTCCGGCGTGGCCTGTGGAGCGACGTGTGTCGGCCTGGACCATTGTCCGTTCATCGCGAACGTCCCCGACACCTACACGCTGGTCGTCAAACCAGCTCTGGAGTAGCGGAGTTGGACACGCTCTTCATCGACAACCGACTACCCGCAGCCGACTACCAGCGCATTTCTGCAGTTCGGTCTCGCTTCTCCCAGTAGCGCTTGGCCCAGAACGGGCGCACGTCCTTGTCGTCGTCGGCTGCTGCCACTGCCGATGCCCAGCGGTCGAGGAGCGTCGACCCTTCGTCGAATGCCGCCTGGCCTTCTGGCAGGTTGGTGAGCCAGCGGGCTTCGACCGCGTCTCGCTCAGCGAGGAAGAGATTCGCAAGGTGGTCCGGGTTTCGCATGACCGCCCGTGCCATCCGTTCGTGTCGCCACCAGAGGCTCCCGCCGTCGTCGTGACCGTCGGGAATCGGGCCGACATCGACCGGTGCGTCGACTTGGACGGGCTTGAACAGCGCAAGGCACTGCGCCGACGTTCCGCTCATCCAATGGGTCTGGGTCGCCAGGTCGGAGACCCAGCCGGCCACGCTCGACGACGAAGCGGCGACACCGCCGCCGTGCATACACGGAATGGACAAGGTGCCGTTGATCGCCTTGTAGCGGGGCCAGCGATTCGCACCGTGGGAGCGGAGCGTTGCAATGAGATCTCCCGGACCGGTCGCACCGGTTGCCAATCCGGCTGTAAGGCTCGTTCGGACGTCACACGCCGAGACCTTCGTCTCGAGCCACTTGCGATGCTCGTCGGCGAAGCCGGGAATCGTCAGACCGTTTGAGATCGTGCGCACGCCCGACGTCACCTGCTCGGTTGCCCACAGTGATCCGGCGGTCTCGAGGACCCATGCGTCGGTCGGATCGGCCACGATGAAGGAGTTGTGATAGGTGAAGGAGCGCTTCTCGTACCCGGCGCCACCACCCTGCCCGTACCGCTCGAGGAGGCCAACGATGAGCCCAACCGCCTCTTCGGCAGTGGTGGTTCGTTCGAGCGCAAGACGGATCATGTCCATCCCAGTGAGACCTTCGTCCGAGAGCGGTTGATCGGTGAAGACCGCCTCGTTGCCGATCGTCACACCATGTTCGTTCGCTCCGATCTCCGCACCCCACATCCAGAACGGCCGGCTGAGGAGGATCGCATAAGTGTGCGGAACCTGAGGTATCTCGAGATACGTGGTCTGCACGTTCGCACCATCGGGATGATCTGCCGCCGGATGCCATTCCGGTATCTGCGCCTCGTTCGGATCCCGGTCCGAGTTCTTGGCGAACAACACACCCTCGGGTCGGACGACGACGATCGTGTCACACATCAGCGGTCCACCTTTCCCGGCAGGAGGAACGGATACCCCCGGCGTCGAATCGTACGCTGCCACCAGCGATCGACCCGGCGTAGTCGTTGCAGTACCTCCCACATGACCGCGTCGCTCCGGTAGTAACGGCTGATCTCCTTGTTCGACAACGGCGGATTGACGATCCGGTTCGCCTGCTCCTGAAAGACCGGGATGGCGTTGTCGAGCTGTTCTTTCTTGAGGTTCCCGATCAGATCGAGGAGCGCAGCCCTTGCGTCGTAGTAGTGACTGAGAATCTCTGGGAGCAGGAACCTGCGAACACCCGGACGCAAGAAGGCTGGTAGCGAAGCAAGGAACAGGTCGGTGTCGAGCATCTCGTTACCGGTGTTGTCGCGAATGAGCGGTGTCGTCACGTCGATGTAGACGAATTCGTCATCCACGTCGAGCGCCCAGTTCGAGATCTGAGCATCGAGACCGAGCCGGATGTCGATGGCCTCCGAGATCACGGATATGAGGCGTCGAGCGATGGCCGCCGTTTCACCCTGATCGGCCGTTCGGAGGTGGTCAACGAGAAGCCTGTCTTCGATGGGTTGGACGCAGTAGACGACGGAATTGTCGTCGGTCTCCACGGTCTCGATCGTCGACTCGGCGGTCCTGATGCCCCGCTCACCGAGCGCAACGAGATACTCAGTGCACGCCGCGCGATAGCGATCGATCGCTCCGTGCGGGAACGGCGGGAGACGTTTGCATGCGTACGAGCGTCCGCCGACCGTTGCGCCGAGAACGGTAGAGATCTCTCCGTATCCCAGGACATCGATCTTGGATCGGTCGTCGGTGATGAGGGCGTCGCCGACTCGTCTCTCGAGGTCGATCAACGCCTCGTTCATCCGAACACCGATCGGACGATCCCGATGATCTCGTCTGCTTCGCCGTCGGTGGTGATGAGAGGCGGGAGGAACTGGAGGACAGACGTGTCGTTGTTCGCGTAGACCGTGAGCATGCCGGCATCGAAGAGGAGCTTCATCGCATACATGCCGGCATCGGGTGCGGGGAAGGCGAGCGCCATCATGAGTCCGACGTGTCGTAGCGTGAACGGCATATCGGCGAAGCCGGCAGCGAAGCGATCCTCGAGATCGACAACGTGATTGAGGAATCCGGGCCTCTCCACCAGATCGAGGACCGCGAGCGCTGCAGCTGCGCCCGGTTCAGCGCCTCCGAAGGTTGAGATGTGGATGAACGGTTCGGTGTCGAACAGCGAGTGGATCTCCCTGGTCATCAGTGTGGCCGAGATCGGGTAGATCCCACCGGAGAGTCCTTTGCCGGTGACGACCACATCGGGTTCGAGGTTCCAGTGCTCGTATGCCCACATTCGGCCGGTTCGTCCCAATCCGGTCTGGACCTCATCGAGGATCAACTTGGCGCCGCGCTCGCGGCACATCCGCTGAACCTGTGGCAGGTAGTCGGGATCGGGGATGGGCATGCCAAGTGTCGCGGGGATCGGTTCGAGGATGACCGCAGCGGTGTCGTTGCCGATCGCAGCGTCCATGGCGTCGACGTCGTTGAACGAAACCTGGCTGAATCCCGGCGGGTTGGGCCCGAACGGACTTCGATACTGCTCATCCCCGGCGGCGAGAGCGAGTCCGGTGTGGCCGTGGAAGCCACCGGATGCAGACACGATACCGGTGCGGTCCGTCGCCGCCCTCGTGACCTTGATCGCGAGATCGATCGCCTCTCCGCCGGCAACGCCGAAGACCACGCCGGAGAGGAGCCCTCCGGTCGTTTCGGAGAATCTTCGGGCGAGATCCGCTCGCGACGCCGCTGGGAGGTGATGATTGCCGATGTCACGGTTCTCGAGAGACGCCTGCACCGCGGCGAGTACTGCCGGATTCCTGTGACCGAGGTTGAAGACGCCGCCGTTGCAGTGGCAGTTGATCCAGGAGCGGTCGCCGTACTCGTCCCAGAACCGAACGCCTTCACGACGCCCCATGACGGCGTCGAGGCCGTAGCTCTCGTACACGTCGATCTTGCCGGCGTTGACGTGTCTGCGATAGAGATCGAATGTCGTGTCGCGGTCCATCGGCGGGAGTCTCAATCATCCGGCCCGGTCGCGCAAGTCGGAATGTGTCAGGCCGCCGGTACGAGCAGGTCACGGGTGACGAGCGTCACGCGATCGTCGACCGAGACCACGGAACCCTCTTGAACCTCGGTCCACCGTTCATCCGTGATGGGCTCCGAGGCGATCACGATGGCCCGATATCCATCGTCCACCTTTCTGCAATGGCTCAGACCGCACACAGCGCAGTCGGGGACGGCGTCCCGGTACGTCCAGTAGAGCGTGTTGCCCCACCGCGATGCGACCAGGTTCGAGCCGTCGGAGATGAGGAAGTTGAGTTTCGGCGGACGCCGCGCTCCCATCGCGTTCGACAATCCGTGGAGATCAACAACCGCCGAGGCGATCAGCCGTGCGATCGGGCCGGGTGACGACGCCGGACGCTCAGGATCGAGGCCGAAATCAGGCATCCGATTGAGGAGCCACGAGAAGACGTGTTCGGAGTCGGTTGTGCCGGTCGGCGTGATCGGACCGTTGTTTAGGAGCGGCGCAACCCGCTCAAATGCCGTCACGGTGCCGTTGTGGGCGAAGACCCAGGGACCGTGGCGAAACGGATGCGTGTTGTCAGGAGTCGGATCACCGATGGTGGCCGCTCGCACATGCGCGATGGCGGCCGTGGAGTGATCTTGGGCGGCGACCTCGGTGAACCTCAGATCGTTCGCCGCTGAGCGGGCATGGCGATCGAGAAGTAGTCCCTCGGAACCCCACCGAGCGATGCCCCAGCCGTCTGAGTTGGCCAGCCCCCGGCTGTCCTGCTCACTCTGACGAAGAAGGGCGTTCTGGGCCTCGACGAGACTGCACTCGATCTGGGTCGGGTGGGTGGCTCGGAATCCATAGAGACGGCACATGTGGGGCTCCCGGTTGTGTGATCGAAGAACGGTGCGGCAAAGGAGGAAGTTGCCTCACTGTCGCAATCTGGACGGTGTGGTTCCGTAAGCGCGGATCGGTCACAGCGCTACCCTGGCGTCATGTTCGAATACCCAACAGCAGCAGTTGAAGGCGCCCTCGCGGCAGGAGCCTCATACGCCGACGCACGCGTCGTCGTGTCCAAGCAGGAATCGATCGACGTGCAGAACCAGGCGGTCCAATCACTCGATCGCACCGAGCAGGCGGGCGTCGGAGTACGGGCGCTCATGGGATCGTCATGGGGGTTCTTCGCCACGGCGGATCTGTCGAGACGAGCGGCGACCGCTGCCGGGGAGAGGGCGGCAGAGATCGCCCGTGCATCGGCCGCGGTCCCGGGCGATCCGATGCAGTTCGCCGATGTCGACGTTGTCCAGGACACGTATGAGACGCCGTACATTGAGGATCCGTTCGCGGTGCCGCTGTCAGAGAAGGTCGAACTGCTGATCGGTGTGACGAAGACGATGCAGGAGGTCGAAGGGATCGCCATCGCCACCGGCAAACTCACCTTCTACGACACCACCAAGTGGTTCGTCTCATCTCAGGGCCATCGGATCCATCAGCATCTTGTCGAGTCGGGAGGCGGATTCGATGCCACCGCACTCGGCGAGAACGAGAGCCAGCGGCGTTCGTATCCCCAGTCGTTCGGTCAGTACGAGACCGGTGGGTATGAGGTGATCCGCAAGTGGGACTTCCCGGCCAACGCCGGCCGAATCGCCGAGGAGGCGGTCGCTCTCCTCACTGCGGACGAACTGGAGGAGAAAGAGACCGACCTCATCCTCGAAGGATCACAGTTCGCGCTTCAGATCCACGAATCGGTCGGACACGCCATCGAACTCGACCGGATTCTCGGATGGGAAGCCGCGTTCGCAGGCACGTCGCATCTGCAACTCCCGAAACTCGGCACGTTCAAGTTCGGGTCGGAGCTGATGAACATCACCGCAGATGCGACGCTTCCTGGAGCACTCGGCACCTTCGGTTATGACGATGAGGCCACCAGGGCGCAACCGGTCGACATCGTCAAGAACGGCATCTGGACGGGTGTTCTCTCCGGCCGGGACTCAGCGGCGATGGCGGGACTCCCGCCGGGCGGCATGGTGCGGGCCGACGGATACAACCGGCTCCCGATGGTGCGGATGACGAACGTCGGGATCCTCCCGGGTGACTCGTCGCTCGAGGAGATCATCGCCGACACGAAGGACGGCGTGTACATGTCGACGAACCGATCATGGTCGATCGACGACAAGCGTCTCAACTTCCAGTTCGGAACGGAGATCGCGTGGGAGATCAAGAACGGGAAGCTGGGTCGGATGCTCAAAAACCCAACCTATACGGGTATCGGACCCGTGTTCTGGGCAAGCCTCGACCGGCTCGCCGGCGGCGATGAGTGGATTCACTGGGGGACGCCGAACTGCGGGAAAGGCCAGCCGATGCAAGTAGCGCACACGGGACACTCGGCGGCGCCGGGAAGATTCAAGAACGTGCGAGTGGGGGTGCGAGGATGAGCAGAGAGATCCAACTCGCAGAGCAGGTCCTTGACCTCGTTGGAGACCGGGCCGAGGCTGAAGTGCTTGCTTCCACGGGCAATCTCGCGCTGACCCGATTCGCCAACTCGTTCATCCATCAGAACGTGGCCGAAGAGGGGGAGGCCGTGAGCCTTCGCGTTGCGGTCGACGGCCGAATCGCGTCGTCGAAGACCACCGCGACCGGTGACGACGCTCTCGCGGCGTTCGTCGACGCCGCTCTCGAGACCGCAGCGATGCAACCCGTGGACGATGACTGGGCAGGTGTTACGCCACCTGCACCCTTGCCGGCCGTTGATCACGCAGATGATGCGACCTACGACGCCTCTCCCGGCGTCAGGGCCGAACTGGTCAAGGCGTTCGTCGATGCGGGCGATGGGATGCTCGCAGCCGGTTACTGCCAGACCGAAGGACAGTCGGTGGCGTTCGCCAACTCGGCCGGTCAGGCCGTCTCCGGTCGCAACACCTCAGCGATCATCGACGGAATTCACCAGACGGGGACGTCGGCCGGATCCGGTCACGCCGCTTCGGTGGCGATCGGAGATTTGGACGGCGCCGCTGTCGGTGCGCTTGCAGCACGGCGCGCCGTCGACTCGGCAACTCCCTTCGATGCCAAGCCGGGAGAGTACGAGGTGATCCTGGCACCTGAGGCCGTCGGGACACTCGCGGTGTTCCTTGGCTTCTACGGATTCAACGGGAAGATGCTCTCCGAAGGACAGTCATTCGTCGACCTCGGCTCGCAGCAATTCGACGAGCGTTTCCAGATGTGGGACGACGTCACCGATCCGCGGGCCATGGGTATTGCGTTCGACACTGAGGGGACGCCCAAAGG
>JBLWQS010000055.1:0-8355 GCA_048452705.1 Acidimicrobiia bacterium | reverse complement strand
GACGGTCGCACCAGGGAACCGTGGATTGCGGCCGATGGGAGGAAGAGAGCCGATGACCGCCACGCCCCAATCGGGCACCTTCGACTGACAAACCTCTCAAGAATCTTCTGTGGCGCTCTTCCTCGGTGATCGAGACGTCTCGACGATGGAATCCACAAGTCTCGCGAGCCAGAGATCGGTTACCGGAAGGCGACTGACCATCACTCGGAACCAGATCCGAGCGGCAAGATCTTCGATCAGCCCACTCGCTTCGGCCTCGCTCGGCAACTGGCCTCGCTCGATCCCGCGAGTGACGATGGCTCCGGCCTGCTCGAATCGCTCCGACCAGAAGGCATCGACGAGCGCTCGGATCGATGAGGAATCCGGCGCCGCGATCGCCCCAGCTGCAACCGAGCGCCCGATGGGATCAGAGATGCTCGTGGCGACCGACCGACCGAGAACGATCAAGTCACCAACAACGTCGCCCGTGTCGGGAACAGGTATCTCCTCGCCTCCACGTTCAAGAAGTGCATCAAGAACGACCTCGTCTGCGGTCCCCCATCGTCGATAGATCGTTGTCTTGTGGACACCCGACCGATCGGCGATCCTCTCCACGCTCAGAGACCCCCATCCGGACTCGGCGAGTTCCGCGAGCGCAGCAGCGAACACCGCTTCGCGCACACGCGCCGTCCTTCCGCCGGGTCGTTTCATCTCTTCCACCGGAATACCTTAACGCAACTTCTGGTTGCATTCGTTGATCAACATCCCTACACTAACGCCACGCCTCGTCGCATTAGGAGCAGAACCATGAGAGAACTGACTACGAATATCGTGATCGAAAGCTCACCGGAAGCCGTGTGGGAGACGCTGATGGACTTCGAGTCCTATCCCGAATGGAATCCGTTTGTAACGAGGATATCCGGTCACGCTGTGGCCGGTGAAACCCTCAACGTGACCCTTCACAATCCGGGTGGGAAGACAATGAACGTCGCCCCGGAAGTCACATCGGCGGATGAGATCCGTGAGTTCTCGTGGCTGGGAAAGCTCGGGATCAAAGGCGTCTTCGATGGTCACCACCGGTTCCAGATCGAGCCGACGGGTAACGGATCTGTGCGGTTCACGCAGAGCGAGGAATTTCGTGGGATCCTGGTCCCGGTGCTGTGGAAGATGCTGGACACCAAGACCAGAGCGGGCTTCGAGGCCATGAATGCGGCACTCAAAGAGCGTGCGGAGTCCCGCTAGAAACCGGATCGCTCTCTTTCAATGAGATCCCGCTGGAGTTGCTTCACTTGCTGCGTGAGCGAGACGTGATAAACGTGGGGGTTGACGAGGCGGCGCACTCCGGGATCCAGTCGATGCAGGTCATCGAGCCTGCGCTGCCGCATCTCGGCGAGTGACGGCTCGTCGCCGACCCGTTCGCCCTGTTGGTAAACCGGCATCAGGAGTTCCTCAACATCAACGACGTCGTCGAGGCTCCGCATGACACCCTGCCGATGCGGGTGATAGAGATCCAGGCCACTCCCGGAGGACAGGACCTCATCACCGGTCGATACCACGTCTGCTGTTGCCAGTCCGCGCTCGTCGTAGACCCTCCATACGCGCTTGTCTCCTGGGATCGGCATCTTCTCCGGCGTATCGGAGATCTTCATCGCCGGCACCCACTCCCCCGCTCCGTCGACTGCGACGAGCTTGCAGACACCTCCGAGAGCTGGGTAGCCGTGAGACGTAATGAGGTGGGTACCGACACCGTACGTGAGCCTGTGGAACATGTCCCCGGCGTCGACGCCGTAGAGGGACGCCTCCTCAACGATCTGTGCTCGAATCTGCCACATCGCGAGCTCGTCGAGCTCCGATGACAGGACGATCCGGGTATTCGGGAATCCGGCGTCGTTGAGCATCCGGGCAGCCCTCACTGCGAGGTGCGCTAGGTCACCTGAGTCGAGACGGATCCCAACTGGGTCGTGTCCCTTCGCCCTCAGTTCCTCGAAAACCGTGATCGCGTTCGGCATCCCGCTCTCAAGTGTGTTGATCGTGTCGACGAGAAGAAGACACTCATCTGGGTACGTCTCGGCAAAAGCACGGAACGCACCGATCTCGCCTTCACCGAGTGCCATGAAGAGCTGCACCATCGAATGAGCGTGCGTACCTTTGGGATCAACGCCGAGAGCGTGCGACACTCCGACATTGCTCGACGCGGTCGCACCGCCGATGAGCGCCGCTCGGGTTCCCGCGTTGGCTCCCGTGTCAGGACCGCGCCGCATCCCGAACTCGAGAACCGGTCCGCCCGCCGCACTCTCCGCGACGCGCGACGCCTTGGTCGCTATGAGCGTCTGATAGTTGAGGTGGTTGAGGAGCGGTGTCTCAAGGATCTGCGCAATCGCCAGCGGGCCCTCGATGATCGAGAGCGGCTCATGGCGATGGACGACGCGCCCTTCCGGCACAGATCGGATCGAGATGCCCTCGAAGTTGCCGGCCTCGGACAGCCACGAGAGGAAGCCCTCATCGAATCGCCGATTCCCGGTCTCGCAACGCTGGCTCCGGAGGAACTCGAGATCTAACTCACGAACCCGGGTCTCGTCCATCCAATCGAGAAGCCAGCCCAGGCCCGCGAACACCGCATACCCCGCCTGGTGCTCTCCGTAATCGGGGTAGCGTCGGAAGAAGTAGTCGAACTGGGCCTTGCGCTCGTGCAGTCCGTACTTCCAGTACAGCTGCGCCATCGTCAGCTGGTACTGATCGGTGAACAAGAAACCCTCGGTTAGGTCACGCCGGTTTGTAGCCATGGATCCCACGATACGGGACGCGAGACATGAGATGTGAGACTCAAGACGAACTCTCGTGTCTCACATCTCAGATCTCATGTCTGTCCGGGTCGCTCAGCCGCCTTCGGTCATCGGGCGGACGTCGAGAGCTGCGTCGAGTTCGTCCACAGGAAGGACTTCCAACTCGAGAGCGACCTCACGCACACCTCGGCCCTCGGCGAAGGCCTTCTTGATGACCACCGCGACCTGGTCGTAGCCGATGTGTGGCACGAGAGAGGTTGCGACGATGGCGTTCTGGTCGAGCAGGAATGCCGCCCGCTCAACGTTCGCCGTGATGCCGTCGACCGCCATGTCCTTGAGCACCCGCGCGCCCGCAGCCAGGAGCTCGATCGACTCGAGCATCGCATGACTCATGACGGGCATCATCACATTGAGTTCGAAGTTGCCGTTCGCTCCGCCCCAGGTGATCGTGACGTCGTTTCCGAAGACACGAGAGGCGATCATCATCACGGCCTCGGGGATCACCGGGTTGATCTTCCCCGGCATGATGGACGAGCCCGGCTGGAGCGATGGGAGTGTGATCTCGCCGATGCCATTGCGCGGACCGGACGAGAGCCACCGAAGGTCGTTGACGATCTTGAACATGGAGGTCGCGACCGTCTTGAGTACGCCCGACGCGTTGACGTACGCGTCCTTTGCTGCCTGTGCTTCGAAGTGGTTCTCGGCCTCGACGAAAGCGAAACCGGACCGGCGGCTCATGATCTCGATCGTCCCGGCTGCGAACCCCACAGGGGCGTTGATTCCGGTGCCGACCGCAGTTCCGCCCAGCGCCAACTCTCGCAACTCGGGGAGCACAGTCTCGATCCGGCCGACGGCCTTTCCGATCTGCGCTGCGTACCCGGCGAACTCCTGACCGAGCCGAACCGGCGTGGCGTCCTGGAGGTGCGTACGACCGGACTTGAGAACGTCGTCGAACTCGACGGCTTTCGCATCGAGGCCTGCTTTGAGGTTTCGCAAAGCCGGGAGAAGGTCCTCCTCCATCGCTGCGACCGCAGCGACATGCATCGCCGTCGGAATGACGTCGTTCGAAGAGGTGCCCGCGTTTACGTGATCGTTTGGATGCACGAGCTTCGAGCCGAACTCGCCGCCGAGGATCTCGGTCGCACGATTCGCCAGCACTTCGTTGGCGTTCATGTTCGTCGACGTGCCCGAGCCGGTCTGGAAGATGTCGACGACGAACTGGTCATCGAACTTGCCGTCCATAAGCTCTTCGGCGGCGGCAACGATGGCATCGGCCTTGTCGGCGTCGACGTTCCCCATCGACTTATTCATCTCGGCGGCAGAACCCTTGATGAGGCCGAGAGCCCAGACGAACCGTCGTCCGAAGCGCAGGTCCGAGATCGGGAAGTTGTCAACGGCCCTCTGGGTCGATGCTCCGTAGTAGGCGTCATCGGGGACGGACACCTCACCCATCGAGTCACGTTCGATCCGCATGCGAGCTCCTTCGTAGGGGAATACCGACTCAGGATATCGCCGCCCGGTGGAACCCGGCTGAAGGAGAACGGAAGGAAGCCCCTACGGGTGAGCACGGGCCACGGCCTCAGGGAAGACGTCGCTCACATCACCCTCGACACGAAGGGAGACGAACGGTGATCGGTCGTGTTCGGTTGCGCCGCGGTTCACGATGGCGTAGGTGGCTCCATGTCTTGCCGCTTCGAGGGGGATGTCGGCGGCGGGGGTAACCGACAGCGTTGACCCGAGGGCTATCGCGACATCGGCGCGCCTCGCCGCATCGAACGCCCTTGAGAGATCGATCCCCCGCAGCTGCTGACCGAACGAGATAGTTGCCGGTTTGAGATAGCCACCGCAGTCGCAGACCGGAGGTTCACCGGTCTGCTCGAATGACGCGAAGTGCTCACCGGGCTCGGACCGGGCACCACAGCTCTGACACTCAATGAGCGCGTTCGTGCCGTGGATCTCGACAAGGAGACTCGACGTCGTTCCTGCAGCCCGGTGCAAGCCATCGACGTTTTGCGTCACAACGAGTTCGACCCGACCCTCACGCTGAAGCTCGACGATCGAACGGTGCACTGCGTTCGGGCGTGCGGAACCGAAAGCCTCGTGGTCCTCTGCCTTCTGTCTCCAGTATTCGACCCTGGCATTGTGTTCCGTCATGAACTGGTCGTAGAAGACGGGCCGTCGCGTATTCCACACGCCTTCTGGACCGCGGTAGTCGGGAATGCCACTGGCCGTTGAGATCCCGGCTCCTGTGAAGACCAAGATCCGCTCTGCAGTCGCGATCATCGAGGCCAAACGTGCGATGCCCTCGGTCTGATCGACGACCGTGGTCACACGGGCCCCCGGAAGATGTCGAGGAGCACGACCGAGAATGCGACGGCGGTCGCGGCGATCACGCCTCGGCGCACCCATAGCCAGCCCCACCAGGCGCCGAACTCGTCAACGGCCTCTTTCAGAGGAGCTTCACCGTAGATGAGCACTCGCAGCGCCATCTCCCCTCGGGTGCGGGATCCGCTGAAGCGACCTCCGCTTCCCTCAACGAACTCCTCCGGATCGTCGATCCTGTTGGCCCGACGCTGGATCGGCTGAATGAGCCACACGAGCGTCGAGATGATCACTATCCCGCCGAGCAGAACCCACCAGTTCGTGACGGCGAACAGAGCGGCGAGTCCGACGACCCAAACGGCCCAGATACGCGTGAGCTCCGTGATGTATCGTCGGGCATCGTCGGCGTCGGAGAACCAGTTCATGTCGAACAGTCTACGGAGCACGCTGGGCCCACCGTCGGCGGACGGGTGGAATCGCTACCGTGCCGGCATGCCACCCGATGACACCACCACGTTCGTCCCATCCGAACTCGAAGGAATCGATCGCTACAAGCTCCTCACCGGTCTCGTCGTGCCAAGACCCATTGGCTGGATCGGAACCCTGGCAGCGGATGGCCATCAGAATCTCGCACCGTTCTCGTTCTTCACCGTGGTCGCCGGTACACCGCCGACCGTTCTCTTCTCACCCGGCCGCAGAACCGGGACGCCGAAGGACACGCTCGCCAATGTCACCGCAAGCGGTGAGTTCACCGTCAGTATCGTCGACGAATCCCTAGCTCCGGCCATGAACCTGACATCGGGCGAGTACCCACCGAACATCGACGAGTTCGCCGTTGCCGGTCTCACGGCACGATCCGGTGACGTAGTCGCCGCTCCTCTGGTGGCCGAAGCGCCGGCCAGCCTCGAATGTCGCGTCAGTCGAATCGTGGAACTCGCGGATCCGCCGACGAATGCGGTCGTGTTCGGCGAGGTGGTCCGCATCCACGTTCGCAGCGATCTCCTCGACGGAACGAGGATCGACACGGCTGGCCTCAATGCCGTCGGGAGGATGGCGGGCAGCTCCTACACGCGCATCGCCGATGGCTACTTCGAGATGGACAGACCAAGCTGAGGACAGTCGCGAGTCCGGCTCACCATCTGGGCCGGACCGAGATCCCGGATGTGGCTGGGTGCGGTTCGTGTTCTCGTAGGATGGCGCCAGACGCTGGCAAGGAGAATCATGCCCAACTTCCACTACGAACCCATGTTCCAGCTGGGTGCCGACGAGTCCGAGTACCGCCGCCTTGATGCTGAGGGATTCGTCGAGACGACAGCAGTCGGCGACCGAGAGGTTCTGGCGATCGATCCGAAAGCGCTGCGCCTGCTCGCAGCCGAGGCGGTGCGGGACGTCTCGCATCTCTTCCGGGCAAGTCACCTGGAGCAACTGCGAGCGATCCTCGATGACCCGGAAGCCTCCGATAACGATCGGTTCGTTGCACTGGAGATGTTGAAGAACGCCGTTGTCGCGTCGGCGATGGTGCTGCCGTCGTGTCAGGACACGGGGACCGCGATCGTGCACGGCGATAAGGGCGAGAACGTGTACACCGGCGCCGATGATGCCGAATGGCTGTCGCACGGCATCTACGACACGTACACCCGCACGAACCTGCGCTACTCGCAGATGGCACCACTCTCGATGTTCGAGGAGCGCAATACCGGCACGAACCTGCCGGCGCAGATCGAGATCGAGTCCGTTCCCGGTGACGAGTACGAACTGCAGTTCGTGACCAAGGGCGGGGGGTCGGCGAACAAGACGTTCCTTTTCCAAAAGACGAAGGCCCTGCTGAATCCGGAGTCGCTAGCGGAGTTCGTGGACGAGGCCATCCGCTCGCTCGGCACGGCGGCATGTCCCCCCTATCACCTGGCGATCGTGGTCGGAGGAACCTCGGCCGAGCTGGTGCTCAAGACGGTGAAGCTGGCCAGCACGAAGTACTACGACGCATTGCCGACGACAGGCAACGAACACGGCCGAGCGTTCCGCGATCTTGAGTGGGAGAAACGGATCCACCAGATGACCCGCGAGGTCGGGATCGGCGCCCAGTTCGGCGGCAAGTACTTCTGCCACGACGTGCGCGTGATTCGGCTCCCGCGTCACGGAGCGTCATGTCCGGTCGGCATCGGAGTGTCGTGCTCTGCGGATCGGCAGGTCAAAGCCAAGATCACAGGCGAGGGAGTCTTCCTGGAGGCGCTCGAACGCGACCCTGCCCGATTCCTCCCGGAACCAGACGCGCTCGCCGAACCCGCAGAAGCGGTCCATATCGACCTCAACCGTCCGATGAGCGAGATCCGCTCCGAACTGACGCAGTACCCGGTCGGGACGCGGCTGGCGCTGACGGGGACGATCGTCGTCGGCAGGGACATCGCCCACGCCAAGATCGCAGAGCGGCTCGACGCCGGCGAAGGCATACCGCAGTACCTGAAAGATCACATCGTGTACTACGCCGGTCCCGCCAAGACCCCCGAGGGATACGCGTCGGGGTCGTTCGGACCGACGACGGCCGGGCGGATGGATCCCTACGTCGACCGGTTCCAGGCCGAGGGGGGCAGCCTCGTGATGCTCGCCAAGGGGAATCGCTCGAAGCAGGTCACCGACGCGTGCGCCGAACACGGTGGGTTCTACCTCGGCTCCATCGGAGGTCCGGCGGCCATCCTGGCAAAGGACCGCATCCGTTCCGTCGAGGTCCTCGAGTATCCGGAACTCGGGATGGAAGCCGTCTGGCGCATCGAGGTGGAGGAATTCCCAGCGTTCATCATCGTCGACGACAAGGGCAACGACTTCTACGCTCAGTTCATGTAATAGCCCGCTCGAACGCCTGCTGAACAACCCGGCCAACTCATCCGTGCACCGGTCAGGGGTCTCAGGATCGCCCGTTTCGTACTACCGGACGGTTGCGTATCCCTCGGACTCGAGACGCTCGGCGATCTCAGGACCACCGGACTCGACCACACGGCCGGCGACCATGACGTGGACCCGATCGGGGTTCATGTAGCGCAGGATCCGGCTGTAGTGCGTGATGATTAGCACACCGAGTGAAGGACTTCGGAGCGTCTCCACCATGGCGGCAACTTCACGAACGGCATCGATGTCCAGACCCGAATCGATTTCATCAAGGATGGCGACCTTCGGCGACGCAACGGCGAGTTGGAACATCTCGGAACGCTTCTTCTCGCCCCCGGACAGACCGGTGTTGATCGCTCGATCCATGAAACGATCCATACCGAGGAGTTGC
>JBLWQS010000054.1:0-8449 GCA_048452705.1 Acidimicrobiia bacterium | reverse complement strand
CCCTCTTCGTCGGAGTAGTCGGAAACTGAGCGACCACTTCGTGCTCGGTAGTCCGTAGTCCGTAGTCCGTAGTCCGTGAAGTGTCCTTCTACTTTCTACTTTCTACTTGCTACTCATCCTCGGCTGATCTCAGGAATCTCTCTACTTCTGCGCCGATCTCGTCGGGGGACGGGATGTCTTCGAAGGAGAAGACGGGTGGCGGCTCATCCTGCTCATCCTGTCGGTCCTGCATCTGCTCGAGACGCTCCACGTACTCCCTGGCATCGGCGCGCTCCGAGAGATCACGATCGATCTCCTCGAGCTGTGCCGCGGCCTTCTCCTCCAGATCCGCGATCGGGAACGTGACACCGACCTGATCCCCCACACGCCCCATCAGGCTCAGCACGCCCGGATGGAACGGGCTCTGGATGTAGTGGGGGGTCTGCACCCAATAGCCGATCGCCGGGATGCCGGCGTCTGCAACCCCCTGTCGAAGCACACTGACCGCCGCGCCCGGGACCACGAGATCGTTGGGCAGGACTTCGTCGGCATCGCGAAGCAGCCCGGGATCTGACGTCGTGCACACCACCCTGACCGGACGTGTGTGCGGTACCGGAGCCGGCACGGCGCCGAGGGTCACAAACCGGCTCACGTCATATCGACTGGTGAGCTCGACGAACTCTCGTGTCAGTTGCTGCCACCGAAAGTCCGGTTCGTGCCCGTGGGCGATCAGCAAATCGACTCCATCGATCCTTCGATGAACGATCTCGAGACGCGGCCACGAGATCTCGGTCAGCTCGCCGGAAGAGAAATTCAGTACGGGACGGGACGACCGGTAGTCGAAGAGTGCATCGGGTTCGAACGCAGCAACCACATCGCCGCCTTCTGCGATGAGATCGATTGCATCCGTCCCGACCGATGCGGCGTCGACCCATCCGGACATTGCGAGCAACATGATCGGCCGGTCGAGGTCGAGATCGTTAGCGAAGGAAAGTAGGTTCATCGAAGCCGACGATACTCAGTGTCGCGGGGTCACGCAGTCGGGAATCCGGCTTCGGCTGCTTCACGATCCAGCTTCTCCGTGACGCGTGAGCGGAGCTGGCTGAAGAACTCGGGGGTGTTGAACACTTCGATCTCGGTGTTCCCGACCGGACCGTGTGCCTCCGCCGGTAGGCGGTAGTCCGCAACGTCGAATCCTGTGCGGCGCTCGTTGGCGTAGCCGCGCAGGAAGGTATTCATGACGGCGGTGGTGAGCTCTTCGCCGGTTACGGCGATCCCCGCGGCGAGCCGCAACGCCTCGGCTTCGAGGTCGGCTGAGATGCCCGCGAACTTGCAGATTCCGGTGATGTCGTCCATCAGGAACATCGGTCCGCTGACCGTGATCGCGTTTACCCAGTAGTCGACGTCGATCTGCCGTTCGGTGAAGTAGAGCAAGTACGTGCGCATCGCCATGTGCCCGCCCGCGAGGGCCCACGGGTACCCCGGATTCGTATGAGGGAGGTATGCGGGGAACTCAACGCCCTTCGACTGCATCGCGAACGCCGTCTCGCCCGTCTGGTCCGAGAGACGCTTCACGCCTTGTCCCACCTCCGGGAGCAGGCCGCCTGCCACCTTCCGGATGGCATCCATCACTTGGTCGGCTTGGTCGAAGGCAAGCCCGCCGACCAGGTCTCCATCGTTGCGTCGGTTGAACTCCATGACGTAGCCGAGAGTCACGCCGAGCGAGATCGAATCCATCCCCAGTTCGTCGACGAGGTCGATGAGCGACAATGCGCTGTCGCCGTCGTACACGCCGAGGTTGAAGGAGAGGAGCCCCAACGGCTCATAGTCGACCTTCGCCCGGAATCGGCCGAAATCGCCCTCCGGTCCCTCGTCGTAGACGTTCTTGTGGCAGCGAATACCGCAGAGGTAGCAGCCCTGGGCTTGCACGTTGTACGGACCGGACTCGAAGGCCGAACGTGCGAGTTGGGCCGGTCGATCGGTTCCCGTCGGTGAGAAATTCTGCTCAGGGAGCATGTTCGCTTCGCCGAGCCAGGGAACCATGCGCCAGGTACCGCCCCTGTCGTGCTCAAGATCTCGGTACCGGGCACTACCCGGACCCGTGTTGATCTCCCGGTTGACGTCGCGAAGTCCTCTCACACGACCCGGGTCGGGTCCGTCGGCTGCGATCGCCCAGAGGTTCTTCGAGGCCATCACCCCGCCGTACCCGCCGCGACCGCAGAATCGCGGTTTCGCGTCCCCGCTCTCGAGTTGGTTGTCCGTTGAAAGCGCTATCGACGCGTACCTCACCGATTCGTAGTGTTCGGCGGCCGGACCGACGACCGCGAAGTGAGCTTCCGGATACCGGCCGTGCAGGCCCTGGATGCGCTCATTGACGGTCGTACCCGCGAGATCCGACGCGTCCAGGAACTCGAAGATCGCCGGTTTGCCGTCTGCTCCCGGCGTGAGATGCAGCAGCGTTGGATGCTCCGCTCGACCGGTGAAGATCACCTCGTCGATTCCGAGGCCTCGTAGCTTGGTTCCGAAGTGGCCGCTCCCCGCGCTCCACATGAGGCCGGGTGCTCCGCTATCGGAAACCTTCAGCGGGGAGTAACCGTGGAAGAAGGTTCGCAGCCCCGTCATGACACGGGTACCGCTCAACAGACCGAGGTTCATGATGAGCGGTGATGACGGTGCGTACGCGTCGTCGACGTCGACGGTCGCAAGCAGTTTGGTCGCTCTGGCGATGCCGCCGAGCGCGTCCTCGAGGTCTGCACTGAGCACCGGCTCGAATCGGACCTTCTGGCTAGACAGATCGACGTGGTAGCGGTTCACCACGATGGTCGATGGCTGCAACGGCATCGATGTCTGCACGGCGGATCATCCCTTCAAACGATCCGGACATCGTAGCGGGCGACCGATCACCGGGTTCTGAGCGCCGCGACCTATAGGTAGAGCCCCGGTTGGTCCTGATCGTCCGGTGCTTCGAGTGCCCGACGGCTGCTCATCTGCTCGAGTTGAGCCTGCGCCGACATCTGCTGTGACCACAGGGAAGCCTGGATCCCGTGGAAGAGTCCTTCAAGCCATCCGACGAGTTGTGCCTGAGCGACCCTGATCTCTGCCTCGGTCGGGGTCTCAGTCTCGAGCGGTACGAAGATCGAATCGAGCTCGTCCTTGAGATCGTCGGAGAGCACGTCTCTCAATTCATCGATGGATCGGTGGTAGACGGCGAGAAGCCGCTGCCGTCCGAGATCGTCCATGCCCGATGCCCGGACCTCTTCGAGCATTGCTCTGGTCATCGAGGCGATCCGGATGAGTTTCGAGGGTTCGGTTACGAACGTGCCTCCGTTCTCATCTCCCTCATCCACGGGGGCGTCGACCACCTGCGGAGTGATCGGCTCGTCGTCGTTCTGCGTGTCTACCGATTCGGTCGTATCTGCCATACGACCATGGTACGACGCGTTGGCTCCTCATGAAACGAGTACGATCGCCCGTCATGAGCGATCCAGCAGCGCCGGGCGACGGGCCGAAGCAGTCGCGCAGATGGTGGAAGATCGTGCTCGGAGCCATCGCAGCGCTCATCGTGATCGTCGTCCTCAGCGTGACGGTCTTCGGCCGCGTCTCGGTACGGCGCGCGTTCCCCGACGTTGAAGGCGAACTCGCCATTGCCGGTCTCGAAGCGAGCGTCGAGGTCGTGCGAGACGACATGGGCATTCCCCACATCTACGCCGCCAACCCGCATGATCTCTTCGTGGCGCAGGGATTCGTTCACGCCCAGGAGCGTTTCTGGCAGATGGACGTGTGGCGTCACATCGGTGCCGGGCGTCTCTCGGAGATGTTCGGCGAGTCGCAGGTGGAGACCGATACCTTCTTGCGAACCCTCGGCTGGCAGGACGTCGCCACAGCGCAATTCGATGCCGCGACACCCGAGGATCGGGAGATCATGGAGGCCTACTCAGAGGGTGTGAACGCCTACCTCGCCACGCAGTCACCCAGCGATCTGAGCTTCGAGTACACGATTCTCGAGCTGCTCAATCATGGGTACGACCCCGAACCGTGGAATCCCGTCGACACGCTGACGTGGGGCATCGCGATGGCATGGGATCTCCGCGGCAACATGGATGCCGAGATCGAGCGAGCGATGCTGCTCGGGTCTCTCAGCGAGGGACAGGTCGCCCAACTGTTCCCACCGTACCCCGGTGACATCCATCCTTACATCGTGCCGGCAGGCGAGTTGGACCACAGCACGACCCCCACCGCTGCGCTTCACTCGACGCCGGGGGTCCGCTCTGCCCTCACCTCGGTACAGGCGAAACTCGACCTCGTTACGGCGCTCGGCGCCGGTGACCCCGAGGCAGGCATCGGCTCCAACTCATGGGTCGTATCCGGGGAACACACCGACACCGGCGCGCCGATCCTTGCCAACGATCCCCATCTCGGGATCCAGATGCCTTCGATCTGGTATCAGAACGGTCTTCACTGCAACGACGTGTCGGACGCCTGTCCGTTCGACGTAGCGGGCTTCTCGTTCGCAGGTGTGCCGGGTGTCGTGATCGGTCACAATGCCAACATCGCATGGGGATTCACCAACTTGGGGCCCGACGTACAGGACCTCTTCATCGAGAAGATCAACCCAGACGACCCGAACCAATACGAAGTGAACGGCGCCTGGGTCGACATGGAGATCAGAGAAGAGACGATCGAGGTGGCAGGGGGTGACCCGATCACGATCGAGGTCAAAGCCACTCGACACGGACCCGTCATCTCGGATGCCTACGGCGACCTGGAGGAGTTCTCGAGTTCCGGCATCGAGACACCGGAGCCGTACGCGATCGCACTGCGTTGGACAGCGCTCGACACGAATCCCGGGATCGTTGAAACGTTCATTGGACTCGACACGGCTGCGAACTTCGACGACTTCCGTGACGCTCTGCGTTCCTTCTCGGTGCCGGCGCAGAACGTCGTCTACGCCGACATCGAAGGCAACATCGGATACCAGTCGCCCGGCAGCATCCCGATCCGGGCGAACGGCGATGGAACCCTCCCCGTGCCCGGATGGACGGATGAGTACGAGTGGACCGGGCACATCCCCTTCGCCGAACTCCCGCGGTCCTTCAACCCGGAGAGCGGCTACATCGTGACGGCGAACAACGCGGTTGTCGACGACGCCTATCCGTACATGCTCACGTACGACTGGAACTACGGCTACCGCGCACGGCGGATCGTCGATCTCGTCGGCTCAAACTCCGGCATCGGTCTCGATGAGCACGCCTCGATCCAGTTCGACTCGTACAGCCTGAACGCGGAGCAGGTGCTCCCCTATCTCGCAGGCGTCTCGTCCCCGATCAACGACGTATTGGCAGCGTGGGACCGTGGCAACCAGGCCGACTCTGCCGGTGCGGCCGCATTCAACGCCGTCTGGGCCCGGATCATGGAGTTCACGTTCCACGACGACCTCCCAGAGGACTACTGGCCGAACGGTGCCGGGCGCTGGTTCTACGTCGTCGGTCAAATGCTCGAGACCCCCGACGATCCGTTCTGGGATGACAAGGCGACCGGTGAGATCGAGGACCGCGACGCGATCCTCCAGCGCTCGATCGACACCGCATACGACGACCTCACCGGCTGGTTCAACGACGATCCGGCGAGCTGGAACTGGGGCGAGTTGCACGGCTCAGTGTTCCGGAACCAGACGCTCGGCGAATCCGGAATCGGCGCGATCGAAGACCGCTTCAACAGGGGCCCGTTCCCCACATCGGGTGGCGCAGACCTCGTCAATGCGACCGGGTGGTTCGCGTATGAAGGCTTCGAAACGACGTGGCTCCCATCGATGCGGATGCTCGTCGACCTCGGGGATCTCTCGCGTTCGCTCACGACGCATACGACCGGCCAGTCGGGGCACACGGACCATCCCCACTACGACGACATGATCCCCCTCTGGCTCGCCGGCGAGTACTCACCCATGAACTGGACCAGGACTCAGGTCGATGCGGCAGCCGAGACGACGCAAGTCCTGGTGCCCACGCCGTAGACGTTTTGTTTCAGACGAACGCGTAGACAGCGAAGGCGGCGAACGCTGCGAGCAGCATTCCGCCTTCGACGCGGGTGATGCGCTTTCCGGTGAGCGCGAAGGCGCCGGCCACGAACACCACTCCGACCATGAGAGCGATGATGGGGATGGTGATGACGGTCAATTCTCCCGGCCCGAGAATCGCCGCGAGCCCAACGACTCCCAGGGAATTGAAGATGTTCGATCCGAGAACGTTCCCGAGAACCAATTCCGGCTCCCGGTTGCGAGCAGCAGCGACACCCGCCGCGAGTTCGGGGAGACTCGTACCGACACCGGTGATCAGGCCGAGGAACAGTGTCGAGAGTCCGAAGTGCACTCCCACGCCGATGACGCCATCGAGGAGGAAGTCTGCGGCGATCACCGTCACAATCAGTGCCCCCACCCCGACGAGGATCTCCTTGCCCACCGTCTTCCGCCACGCCGCAACGTCCGTTTGGTCGCTCGTTTCGTTCGAATCGTCTGCACCTTCGAATTGCTTGAGTTCGGCGTCTGGATCGCTGTTCGACCACCAGATCATGAGCCAGATCGCCCCGCCGAGGAGTCCCAGCAGTAGGAAGCCCTCCCATGCGTCGAGCCAGCCGTTGGCCAGGAATGTCGCCAGCAGCGCAACAGATGCGAACATGAGGGCGCCCTCACGTTTGATGACCCGCCTTCTGGCAGTGATTGGCGTTATCAATGCAGCCGCTCCGAGAACGAGGGTCACATTCGAGATGTTCGAACTGACAACGTTGCCCACTGCCAGGTCGAGTTCGCCTTCCAGCGCTGCGAGCGCCGACACGACGAACTCGGGAACCGACGTCCCGAAGCCCACGACGACCGCACCGATGAAGATGACAGATACGCCGAAGGCGCGTGAGATTCGCACCGCCGACTTGGCGAGTCGGTCGGCCGCGTAGATGAGGGCGATCAGCCCGCCGATGATCCTGAGGACGTCGAGAAGCACCGAAACCTTTCGAGACTCGCTGGATAGTACCCAGGCTTCTAAGCAGACAGTCGGTGATGGATGACTACTCTCCAGAACCGCATGGACCGAGACACCGAACCCCTTCACAAGACGTGGATCCACTCAGATCAACTGATACCCAGGCGCTTCATTCGACCTGCCCTTGGCTTCATCCAAACAGAGGCCGCCGGCGCGATTGTCCTCCTCGCCGCCACGATCCTTGCCCTCATCTGGGCGAACTCGGCGTGGGGCGAGTCCTACTTCGAGTTCTGGGACGTCCACGTCACGTTCGAGATTGCGGGATTCCACTTCGATCAGTCGCTGAAGCACTTCGTCAACGACGGCCTGATGGCGATCTTCTTCTTCGTCGTTGGTCTCGAGATCAAGCGCGAGCTCGTCGTCGGAGAACTGAACTCGGTGAAGAAGGCGTCGCTCCCCGCTGTGGCCGCGCTCGGTGGGATGATCGTCCCTGCCCTCGTCTACGTTGCATTCGTTGCAACAAGCGGCCCGTCCGATGCGATCGCCGGCTGGGGAATCCCGATGGCCACCGATATCGCTTTCTCCGTCGGTGTGATCGCGTTGCTCTCCACCAGAGTCCCAATAGGAGCGAAGCTATTCCTTCTGGCACTTGCGATCGTCGACGACATCGGGGCGATCCTCGTCATCGCCATCTTCTACACGGACGACCTTGCTTTCACCTGGCTGATCGTTGCCGCGGGTGCTCTGGCTCTGATCACCGTGGCCCGCAAGGCAGGGATTCGCGCCGGCATCTTTTACCTCCCTCTTGCGCTGCTCACCTGGTTCGCCTTCCTCGAATCCGGGGTTCATGCGACCGTCGCGGGCGTCATCCTGGGACTCTCCGTCCCGGCACGGGCCTACTACAGCGACGTCGACTTCCGCCGCAGGGCAGGGTGGATCCTCGAACGCTGGGATCGCGACGCCGCATCGCCGCAGGCCCACGCCCGCCTCGACCAGGACGCTCTCGAACTCGCCGCGATAGCAAGGGAGTCGGTCTCACCGCTCGAGCGCTGGGAACACGCCCTGCATCCGTGGTCATCGTTCCTGATCATTCCCCTGTTCGCCCTTGCCAACGCCGGAGTTCGGTTCGTCGACATCGATGTCATCGAGGCCGTGACCAGTCCGGTAGCGCTCGGTGTGTCCGTCGGCCTCATCGTCGGCAAGCCGGTTGGTATCGTTCTTGCAACCTGGCTCGGCCTCAAGCTCAACCTTGGTCAACTGCCGCGTCATACGACCTTTGTCCACGTCATCGGTCTCGGATTCCTGGCAGGAATCGGGTTCACCGTCTCGCTCTTCATCTCAGAGCTCGCCTTCCGGTCGAGTCCGGACGCACACCTGTTCTCCGACGAGGCCAAGATCGGCATCTTCATCGGGTCGATCGTCGCCGGCGTCGCGGGATACATGTTCCTCCGTTTCTACAAGGCCCGACCGACCGGGGATTGACGGACGACCGCGGGAAC
>JBLWQS010000053.1:0-8465 GCA_048452705.1 Acidimicrobiia bacterium | reverse complement strand
GAATAGCGTCGGTCACCGGGGGAGTCGGTACTTGTTACTCAGTACTCAGAAGATCAGCGGATAGGGACCGATTGGGGGCTGTATCTGTTGCGCCAGTCGATGAGTCGTGCGGTGATGAGGGTGACGAGGGCGAGTGCGAACTGCGCCGAGCGATGGGCGATCCTGCGATCGGTGTTGCGTCGGAGTTGGCCGAATGCTTCGAACCATGAGTTGGTGCGTTCGACAACCCAGCGAATGTTGATCTGGTAGGGACGCTGGGTCTCAGGCTGGCCGCGTTTCTTTTTGCGTGCGATGTTCGCGTCGTCGATTCCGATCTGTTCAATGAGTTCGTCGACGAACCGGTAGTCGTAGCCCTTGTCGAGGTGAACTGTGTCGATGTCGTGATGCAAACCGCGGTCATAGATCATCTCCAGAGTGGGGTCGACGAGTTTCGAGTCGTGCCGGTTCGCGGCGTCGATCGCCCACCCGACCGGGATGCCATGAGCATCAACAGCAATCGACCACTTCCACCCCGTTTTCCCCCTGTCCGTTGGGTTTCGGCCGGTTCCTTCCCCGCCGCAACGGGCCTTGGCCTGGGACCCGTCAATCGACACATCAGACAGGTCGAGCTCCACGATCCGGTCATAACCAGCAATCGCTTCTTCGACCAATGCATCGAACACGCCAGCAGTGACCCACTCGTCGCGACGGGTACGCAGCGTCGTGTCCGACACCTGATGGCGCAGCAGCCGTTCGGTGTCCTGCCATGAACACCCGGTCACGAGCCGGATCAGCATCCCCTCGAAACACAACCGATCGCTGATCCGCAGACGATGACACCCTAACGGGTGAGTGATCTCACGGGTCGGGATCAACGCCTCGACAGCCTGATAGACAGCATCCACCACTTCTGGGTCCAACGCGCGCATTATGGAACCTCCACTGGTCGTTGGTTTGTTGCGTGCACCCGGCATCATCGCCGGAGCGACGCCACGACCAGTGGACCCCTCACCTATCCGCGCGTCTTCTGAGTACTGAGTACTGTCCTAGGGCTCATCGGGCCCGTTCGCGTAGAGATCGGTGATCGCTTGCGCAATCACAGCACCTGTCTCGGCTGTGGGCGTCGCCAGGGAGACGACGATGGCGGGGGAGCGGGTCTCCTTCAGGAGAGGGACGGCGCGGGGGAGCGCTGGAACCCCAAGCCTGGCGGCGACGTGCACGGCGATCGTCTTCCCCGCGTCGCTCGTACTGAGCGACGTTCCGAAGTAGAAGACGCTTTCGACATCGTCCCGAGGAACGGTGATCGACACGACGATCTGAACGTCGAGACGGTTCGCACGCTGCGCACGGAAACGCTCATTCGGTGCCGTGTCAACGCTGCGAGACAACAAGACGCGGGCACCAGAGCGCTTGAGTTCCGATGTGAGGTGGGTCCCTGCCGACCAGGTAGCGTCCGGCGTTGAATCTTCGCCCCTGTCCGGGTCAACGTAGATGCGGGCGCCGGTGATCGGTTGTGGGAGAGAATCGATCCATTCGTGCTCCCGGACCGCCTCTCTGCCGGGCTTTTCCGTCGCTCTGGACATCAGGAGTAGCTCCTCAACAACCTCACGGCCGGCGAATCCATCCTCGGCCATTCCCCGGTTGTGCTGAAAGTCGAGTACCGCTCTTAGTGCGTCGGGTCCGAAGAGCCCGTCGACCTTACCTGCGTCGAAACCAAGGGATCCGAGGCTCTGCTGAAGGCGGGAGACGTCGTCGCCGCGCATCATCGGAGAGCGTCGATACAGCAGGCGGTCGCCAAGCTGAAACCCTGCATCGACCAGTGTTCGCCACGTTTCGGGACCCACGATCCCGTCCGCCGGCAACCCCCGTGTCTCTTGGAAGGCCTGCACGGACGCGAGTGTCTCTGATCCGTACGAACCGTCGACGACGGTGTGAATTCCGAGGCCCGTCAGGCGGCGCTGGATGTCGCGAACCGGCTCTCCTCGGTCTCCCGGGTGGTAGAGCCTCACGGTCCCGTTACCGGGTGATCGAAGCTCAGGAGACGAAGGAGGTGATCTCGGCTTCTAGTTGAGCCTTGCTCCTGGCCCCGACGAGGCGTTTCTTCTCTTCTCCGCCCTGGAAGACGATCATCGTCGGGATGCTCATCACGCCGAATTGCATCGCCGTCGAGGGGTTCTCGTCGACGTTGAGTTTGACGATCTGGAGTGTCCCCGCCCGTTCCCCTGCGATCTCCTCGAGAGGCCCGTCCATCATCTTGCACGGCCCGCACCACTCCGCCCAGAAATCGACGAGGGTCGGCAGCGATGAGCCGATCAATTCGACGAAGGTGGCGTCGGTTCCTTTGACGGTGTTCTGTCCCATCTTGACTCCCTCGTGGTCGGGATCCGCCGACCGGTTGACGGCGGATGATCTTGGATTCAGGCTTCGGCTCGATCGAGCCAGTGCTCGACGTCGATGGCGGCCTGGCAGCCCATGCCTGCGGCCGTTACGGCTTGCTGGTAGTAGTGATCGACAACGTCTCCTGCGGCGAAAACGCCCTCAACAGAGGTTTGCGTCGAGCCTCCGTTGGTCGAGACGTAACCGGTGTCATCCAGATCCAGTTGGCCCTGGAAAATCTTGGTATTCGGGTCGTGGCCGATGGCGAGGAAGAATCCCTCGACCGGCAGCACCGACTCTTCGTCGGTGAGGACATTCCTCACGCGAAGACCCGTAACGAGATCGTCGCCGAGAACCTCTTCGGGCGTCGTGTTCCACAGGACTTCGATCTTCGGGTGCTCGATCGCACGCTGCGCCATGATCTTCGACGCCCTGAACTCGTCTCGACGGTGAACGATCGTGACTTTCGAGGCGAACTTCGTGAGGAAGATCGCTTCCTCCATGGCTGAGTCGCCACCGCCCACGATCGCTATCTCGCGGTCGCGGAAGAAGAAACCGTCACACGTTGCACACGCAGAAACGCCGTAGCCACGAAGGCGGCTCTCGCCAGGAATCCCGAGCCACCGGGCAGAGGCCCCGGTCGAAATGATGAGAGACTCTGATTCGTAGAGTTCTTGACCGACCCAGACCTTGAACGGACGTTCCGAGAGGTCGACCTTCGTCACGTCGGACGAGACGATGCGGGTGCCGAAACGCTCGGCCTGCTTGCGCATCCCGTCCATGAGTTCGGGACCCATGATTCCCTCGGGGAATCCGGGATAGTTCTCGACTTCGGTGGTGAGCATCAACTGCCCCCCGCGTTCCATACCTTCGATCATGAGCGGATCGAGGTCTGCGCGGGCTGCGTAGATAGCGGCGGTGAGGCCGGCTGGGCCGGACCCGATGATCAAGACCTTCTCGGCCATGGTCACTCCTGTGGTGATGTTGTCTCGTCTTCTGGAAATCTCTTCATCCAGACCAACGCGCCGGCGATGAGCAATATGCCCCCGACGACGGCGTATGCGAGTTCCTGTCCGATCAGGGTACCGAGAGCACGGAAGAAACCGACGAGCAACCAGATCACAGCGAGGATCGCGACCGTCGCGATGACGATCCCGATCGCCGTCCACGTAACCGCCAGGAATGCTCGATCCACTGTGAGCGAACGGATGCGCGTGGCAAGTTGCTCAAGGAAGTCGGCGATCTTGGCCGGGTAGTCGTTTCGCGGTCGATCGGTCATGAGATTGAGGATAGCCGAATGCCGGACAGGTCATCCCTGTGTGCTGGCAAGCTCCAGACACAAGGTCACTGAATAGACAGCGAGGAAGGAATTCCCTGAAGACGGAGCGACGGACACGACCACGGATTCGGTGCCTTCGTAGTCGGTGAGAGCGATGGGGAAGATCTCCGATGTCGGACTGTCGGCCCGGAGAGAGTCGAGACAAGCATCCACGCGAACGGTGTCGGATTCGACAGACTTCGACGAAGAAGGAGCCGGGTCGCTCCTGAGAGCATCCGGGTTTGAATCGAAGTCGTCTTCGAGCAAGCCGAGATCCACATCCATCAGATAGGGGAGAGACAACGTGGTGGTGGCCGCTTCGTAGGTGTCGGCGGCCTGGGTCTCCGCGTCTTCGGAAGTCGCCTCGTCGGGAGCGCCCTCGGTCGCCTCGGGTGCTGCGGCGCCGGCGCTGTTCTCACCCGTGCCCTCGTCCTCGGCGACGCCGGCGAGATCTTCGGTGAGCGATGCGCTCGGTGCCGTCGTGGTGATCTCGGCGGAAGCGGCCTCGAAAGTCGTGTCCGAATCACTCCCCGAAAGAGTGTTGGGGAGAACGACGACGGCACCGACGATCACAGCGGCTGCGACCGCCAGACCGCCAATCGGCGCCCACCAACGCTGCCATCGAGATGGTGCCGCAACAACAGGGACGGGGGAATCGTCGAGGTGGAGTTGCCGGCGGAGCGTCGCGTGCAGTGTCGCCCGCTCGTCTGCCGTCATCATCGGTTGCACTGATGCTTCGAGGATGGAGAGAGCCGACATCTGTGCTTCGTACTCAGCCCGAAGGTTCGAATCTTCTTCGATTCGGTTCAGGGCCCTTCGCTGCTCGTCGGGGGACAGGCGTCCGCCGATCAGGTCGATGATGAGGTTTTGGTTACGTTCGTTCATGATTCATCAGTTGGATGCTCGGACCCCGGTGCAAAGTTCCCGAGATCTTTGGCGAGTAGTTTCCTCGCCCGGAACACGCGGCTCTTGACCGTTCCGACGGGTACTTCGAGGGTATCCGCGGCTCCCTCTAGCGACATGCCGTCGAGGTCGACGAGCACAATGGCAGCACGGAACTCCGGAGTGAGTCCGGCGAGCGCCGTTTCGATGTCGGGGCGAAGTTCGACGGCATGGAATTCGTCACCGCCGCGAGGGTCAGAGGGATCGAAGTGTTCAGGCATCGATGTGGTGCGTTGGCGTTTCTGGCGTCTCAGGTGGTCGTAACACGTGTTCACGGCGACGCGATAGAGCCACGTGCTGAAAGCAGCCTGTTCCTTGTAGCGGTCGGCTTTGCGAAAGACGGTGAGGAAGACGTCCTGTGTCGCGTCGAGGGCCGAGTGCCGATCCCTCATCATGCGGAGACAGATAGCGAAGACACGGTCCTCGTGGGCGTGCATGAGCTCGTCGAACGCAGACACGTCGCCTTCGAGGTAGCGGCGAATCAACTCGCGGTCTTCTGTGGAACGAGAGGTCATTGGTCCTGATTCTGGTCAGGTGGATGATCGGAGGTGAAGCAATCCGTCAAGGGAGGAGGCGGATCTCTGCGATCGACGTCCCGTATGAGCCGTCGGTTCGCTGCGGAAGCGACGTGATCCAGACGAGCCAGAACCCCTGCTTCCGGTGAGCGACGTCGAGGCGTGTCGTGCCGGTGAGGATCTGTCCTGCGCCGATTCGTTCCCAGTCGCCCGGAACGTCGGGGAGTGTCACGTTCCATGCGACTGTGAATCTGGTATCTGGAGTACCGGTGATCTCTATCGCGCCGATCGGAATCGGAGATTCCAGAACGACGCCAACGCCTTCCTTCGTCTCGTCGAGTGGGGACGGATACGGCTCGGTCTCCCACATCGTCGCTCGCTTTCCGTCCGCCACGGCGGCAAGGGAATCGTCGTTCTCGATGCCGTCGCCGAACGGGTCATAGACGCTGACGGTGGAGGGTATGGCGTTCTCTGCTGGCGTGTCCGATGCCTGGATCGTGCTCGTAGGGGTTTCGTCCTTTTGGTCCGCCGGCGCCGCCGGGTAGAGGAACGGCGAATCGGGATCGACGTCGATCGAGAGTCCCAGGATGGAGAGACCGAGAACGGCCGCGACAACGAAGGCGAACAGGAGGAGGGGCTTGAGAGACCATGGTCGATCGACGTCGGGTTGAGGGTGCAGAGATGACGAACTCAGGGCATCCGCGAGGCCCGTCGCGTCGATCCTCCCGGATTCGGCCGCTCCCAGAGCATCGTCGACGGATGAGGGAATCCCTTCTGCGACGTGAGACGGGAGGACGGCAGGGTTGTCGCTTCCTGTGATCGCTGTGCGGAGCGCAGCAGCGAGTGCGGCGGTGTCCTCGGCCGCGGTAGTCGTGAGAGGGACCCGCCCAAAACTCGCGAGACGTGCGGGGTGAGCAGCCGAGAAGTGGATGGCGCGCGGGTCGATCGCTCCGTGGATTCCCCCGTTCGCGTGAAACGCGGCCAAGCCGGAGGCCAGACCCGATGCGTTGGTGAGGTACTCCGCGATGGGGAGTGTCTCGCCCGCCTTCAGACGATCGGCGATGGTCACGGCACCGTCCCATTCGGCCACAGCGAACGCTGATCCATCGACTTCGCCCGCCGTATAGATCATCTGAACATGAGGGTGAGTGGTCGCCGCGGCGGCACGAACCGGAGCAAGGAACGCGGCGATTCGGTCAGCGTCCGCATCGGGACCGGGGAACCGAATCAGGACGGGACGCTCGAGGTGTTCGTCCGTCGCCATCCATTCCTCGATGTCACCGTCGGCACCGAGTCGGACGTTCATGCGATATCGGTCGGGGATCCGAGGGGGCATCGATCAACCTCGACGAAGCACGGCGAGAGGCTCTGGGAGTGTGATGAACCCCTCGGATTCATAGAGCGAGATGGCGGCGTCGTTGTCGGTCTGCGTGTTGAGCATCATCGCCCTGCTCCCTGCCGATTGCGCCGTTCGAGCGGCCGCCCGGATCAACGACCGACCCATCTGCTGACCCTGCCAATCGGGATGCACGGCAAGGCGTTGCAGGTAGGACATAGCGTGGCCGAACCCGACGATGGTAAAGGCGACCGGAACGCCGTCCGGCCCGCGAATGAGGAGAGACTTCGTCTTCGACGTCGCTGCGATGGCCTCGGCCATCCCGAATCGATCGAATCGCCAGAAATCGTCAAAAGCAGCATGGTCGATGCGGAGCAGATCCTCGATCGAGTGGTCGGGAGGAGCGATGACGAGATGGTCCGGTGAGGGGAGTCCGGTCGGGAGATTGTGGCGCATGAACGCCAACGGAACGAACTCGACGAACCCGGCGGCTTCCCACGGCCGCCGACTGCTCTGGGGCAGAGGAGGAGAGAGGACGTAGGGTGCGCCGAGCTCGTTCAGCCGCTCGGAGCACAACTCCAAGAAGGCCGACCCGCCACGGACGAGACGCAACGCGGCGTCGGGGACACGATCATTCCAAGTTCGGGCCTCGGCTCGCGCCCAGCCCTTCCTGAGACGGATCGGCTGCGGCCAGGAGCCACGTTGCAGAACCGGTATCGGGTGCTCGTTCAATGGCATGACACCTCTGCGCACTCCTCCTGTTTCGTCAGCGTACCGTGCAAGGGAGACCACGCCGCCGGGCTGCGTGCCGAGGCGGTGCCCCGCGATGTGTGTTCGGTCCTCCATCCGTGCGACCATGTGGCAATGCGGTCTGTACTCGTCACACATCCGTCAAGCCTGGAGCATGTCTCGCCCCGTCAGCACCCGGAGCGACCGGAGCGGCTCGCTGCTGCGATCGAGGGAGCTCTGTCGAGCGACGTCGAGACCCAACGCGTCGAAGCACGGGCGGCAACGCGAGAAGAGTTGCTCGCCGTGCACGAATCAGACTTCCTTGACCAACTGCAGGGGTTCTGTGTCGACGGTGGCGGATCGATCGACCCCGACACCTACGCCGTGGAGCGATCGTGGGATGCCGCACGATTCGCCGCCGGAGCGGGACTCACCGCTATCGAAGCGATCGAACGGGGTGATGCCGACGTCGGTTTCGCGGTTGTTCGTCCCCCCGGACATCACGCGGAGAACGATCGAACGATGGGATTCTGTCTGATCAACAACGTCGCGGTGTCCGCCGCAGCCCTCGTTCGGCGAGGGCAGAGAGTGGCCATCGTCGATTGGGACGTCCATCACGGGAATGGAACGCAAGAGATCTTCTTCCGTTCACCGGACGTTCTCTATGTCTCGCTGCACCACTCACCGTTCTACCCGGGGACGGGTCGGTTGCAGGAGGTGGGGAGGGGTTTGGGAATCGGAGCAACGGTGAACATTCCGGTGATCGGAGGATCGGACGGATCCGTATACCGAGAGGCGTTCTCGAGAGTCGTTCTCCCGATCCTCGACCAGTTCGGACCCGATTGGTTGCTCGTCAGCGCCGGCTACGACGGCCACACAGCCGATCCTCTCGGCGGGATGGCCCTGGTCGTCGACGACTACAAGGCAATGGCGGCTGCGCTGGGTGAGGAGATGCAGCGAACGAACACGGTGTTCTATCTCGAAGGTGGATATGACCTTCAAGCCATCCGTGACTCAGTGACGGCGACGCTCGACGGATTCGCGTCCGGCCTGCCGCCGCTCGATCCTCCGAAGAATGGCGATCCGGCGACGGACAACGCCGTCGAAGTGCACTCGCTCTTCTGGGATCTCGATTAAGGGGAGCTGTCGGCGCGCCGATACATGCGATAGCCGCCACAGGGATCGAGGAACCGAAGTGAATGAACCGTTGCCGTCCTTCGACGGACTACTAGAGAAGTTGACAACGATCGGCGGATCCGACCTGCACCTC